>JAPULJ010000196.1 GCA_027295145.1 Alphaproteobacteria bacterium
ATGCAGTGCGTTTCGACGGCGTCTCCAAGCGCCAGGGTCCTAACTAGATTGCCCAGCTCGGCACCTTCACCGTCACTCGCGGCGGCCGCAATATCGCTACCCTCGTGGCCGAAAAGCGCTTCTATCCGGTGCAGCGCCGCAACACCACCGAGGCGGCGATACACACCACCTGGCTCTCCGACATATACGCCGTGCTCGGTGATCCCAATGGCAAGGGCGGCTTCGCGGTGCGGCTCTACCACAACCCGCTGGTGCCGTGGATCTGGCTCGGCGCGATCGTCATGTTCATCGGCGGAGGGGTATCCCTGTCCGACCGTCGCCACCGCATCGGCGCCCCGCGCCGCAGCGCCGATACCGGCCGCGGGCCGCTTCCCGCGACGGTATAAGACGATGACCGGCTCGACCGCAAAGCGCCTCCTTTTCCTGCTGCCGGTGCTTTTATTCCTGGCGCTGGCCGGGGTGATGGCCTTTTACATGCTGTCGGGGCGCGACCCCGGTCTGCTGCCATCGACGCTGATCGACAAGCCGGCCCCGCAATTCTCGCTGCCGGCGATCGCCGGCTGGAACAGATCACCCCCGGGCCTCGCCAACAAGGATTTGCCGGGCAAGGTCACGGTGGTCAATTTTTTCGCCTCCTGGTGCGTGCCTTGCCGCGTCGAGCACCCACAGATCACGGAGCTTTCGCGCGACAAGGAGATCCAGGTATTCGGCATCAATTACAAGGACAAGAGCGGCGCGGCGTCGGCTTGGCTGACGCGCTACGCCAACCCCTACGCCCGCATTGGCGCCGATCTCAACGGTAGGGTGGGGATCGATTTCGGTGTCTACGGTATGCCCGAGACCTTCATCCTCGACAGAACGGGACGCATCCGCTTCAAGCATGTCGGCCCGATCCTGCCCCGGCACATGAAGGAAAAAATCTTGCCGGTCATTCGCGAGCTGAAGAAATGACGCGATTTGTCGCGCTAATGGCGGGAGCGCTGGCGTTGCTAGCCGTAACCGGCCCCGCCTTGTCGGTCGAGCCCGACGAGATATTGAAAGACCAGGCACTCGAACAACGCGCGCGGGCAATCAGCAAGCGCCTGCGCTGCCTCGTCTGCCAGAACCAGTCGATCGACGATTCGAATGCCGGGCTGGCGCGCGATTTGCGGGTGCTGGTGCGCCAGCGGCTGACCAAAGGTGAAAGCAACGAGGCGGTTATCGCTTTTATCGTCGCCCGCTACGGCGACTTCGTGCTGTTGCGCCCGCCGATCAAACCGGTGACCTACATCCTGTGGTTCGGCCCGGCGCTGATCCTGCTGTTGGCCGGTTTCGGCGCGGCCGCTTTCTTGCGCCGCCGCCGGGTCGCCGTCGCCGTACCGCTCACCGACGATGAGCGCAAGCGGGTGAAATCGATCCTCGGCCAAGGCGGCGAATGATGCTGCTGTGGCTGGTTCTCGGCCTGATGACGGCGGCGGCGCTGGCTATGCTCTTGCGCCCGCTGCTGGGACGCACCGGCGAGCTTCGCGCCCGCGCCGCCTACGACACCGAAGTCTATCGCGAGCAGATGGTCGAGCTAGAGCGCGATCTGGCCCGGGGTACCCTCGATGCGTCGGCAGGCGAGGCGGCGCGCACCGAGGTCGCCCGCCGGCTGCTGGCAGCCGACGCCGAGTTGACCGGGCGCAAGCAAATCTCTGCGGGCTACCGGCCCACTTCCAGCAAGGGTCGGCGCCGGCTGGCGGCAATCGCGCTGGCCATTGCAATCCCAGCGGCGGCGGCCGGCATCTATTTGCGGATCGGCAGTCCGGGGTTGCCCGGCCAGCCCTTTGCCGGGCGGCAAGGGCCGGGCCTCGATCGCACAGTTGTCGTTCGGATCGAGGCTTCGATCGCCGCGCTCAAAAAGCGCATTGCGGCCAACCCCAAGGATATCTCGGCCCTCAGTCGGTTGGGGCGCGCCTATTTCGCGCTACGCAGTTACCGTAAGGCCGCTTCGGTTTTCGAGCGGGCCCGCGCCGTGGCCCCGGCGTCCGGCACCCTTGCCGCTTCCCACGGCGAAGCGCTCGTGATGGCCGAGGGCAAGGTCGGCCCGCGCGCCCGCGCTGCCTTCGCCGATGCGCTGAAGGCCGATCCCGGAGAAGTGCGCGCGCGCTTCTATCTGGGGCTCGCGCGAGCCGAGGACGGCGACCGCAAGGGTGCGCTGGCGGTGTGGTTGGCGCTCGAGGCCGAAACCAGCGCCAACACGCCATGGCGGGCGAAGCTCGCGCGTTTTATTGAGGCGGCGGCCAAGCACGCCAATATTGCCCCCCCGGCGCTGGCCAAACTGCGCGCCGAGGCGGTGGCGAAGACCTCGAATAAGACGGCGCGTGGCCCGGGAAAAGCAGCAATCGAAAGCGCCGCCCGCATGAGCCCGGCCGCGCGACAGAAGATGATACAAGGAATGGTCGCCCGCCTGGCGGCGCGTCTCAAAGAAAATCCCGACGATCTGGCTGGCTGGCGGCGGCTGGGGCGCTCGTATCTTGTGCTCGGCGAGCCGGCCAAGTCGGTCGAGGCCTATGGCCGCGCCGCCGATCTGGCGCCGAAGAATGTCGCCGTACTGGTCGATCTCGGACAAGCGCTGCTCGCCCGGCACGGCAAGGACCGCGAGCTGCCACCGCGTTTCGTTGCCGTGATGCGCCAGATCATCGGACTCGAACCGCAAAACGCCGTTGCTTTGTGGTTTTTGGGCTTGGCTGAGCACCAGGCCGGCAACGCAGGCAAAGCATCGGCACTGTGGGAGCGTCTGCTGGCCCGCCTGCCACAAAAATCACAGGAACGGGCGGCGCTTGCCAAACGGATCGAAATGCTGAAGATGAAATCGAAGTGACCGGCGGCGCTCCTACCCAGCGCACCAGAAAGGGCGTTCGTTGAACATAGCCGAAATGCTCCAAGAGTACGGCTACTGGTTGATCCTCGGCTGGACGCTGGTCGAGGGCGAGACCATCGTCATCATCGCCGGGGTCGCCGCCGCGGCCGGACACATGAAGCTGTGGATGATCATTCTGGTCGCCTGGATCGGCTCCTATTGCGGCGATCAGATCTATTTCACCATCGGCAAGAAGTTCGGGCCGACGCTGCTGCGCAAATTTCCCTGGGCGCAAGGCCCCGTCGACCGGGCCAGCGGGTTGCTGAAAAAATACGATTTCTGGTTCATTCTGACCTTCCGCTTCCTCTACGGGGTGCGCAACGTGACCCCGCCAGCGCTGGCCCTCGCCGGGGTGCCGCACAAGCGCTTCGCCATCCTTAATTTCTTCGCCGCCGGCCTTTGGGCGGTCTCTTTTGCCGGGGCCGGCTATTTGTTCGGGCAGGCGTTCAAATCGGTGCTCGACGACGCCCACAAATATTTCGGCTTCGTCATCCTGGGCCTGTTCGCCCTCGCGATTAGCTGGGGCCTCTACCATACGATCCGAGGCGTGATTAAGCGCCAGCGCGCCTACGCATCCGAGCAGGTGAAGGCGGATACGCCCAAAAAATCCGGCAAACCCAAAGCATCGAAACGCCCGGCGGCGGACCCGCGTCCATGAGCCCCGCGTCATGACCAGCGCGCGCGAGCCGGCGCTGATCGTCGAGGGACTGCACAAGAGCTTCGCCGATCTCGAGGTGCTGCGTGGGGTGTCGTTGACCGCCCACGAAGGCGACGTGATCTCGGTGATCGGCTCGAGCGGCTCGGGCAAGAGCACGATGCTGCGCTGTATAAACCTGCTCGAAACCCCCGACGAGGGACGCATCACGGTCAACGGAGAGCTTATCCGTATGAAGCGGGGGCGCACCGGCAAACAGCAGCCGGCAGATCCCAAGCAGGTCGCCCGCATCCGCGCCCGCCTCGGCATGGTGTTTCAGGGCTTCAATTTGTGGAGTCACATGACCGTGCTGCAGAACGTCATCGAAGCGCCAATACGCGTGCTCGGCAAATCGCGCGCCGAAGCGGTTGAAAGCGGCCAGGCGCTGCTCGAAAAAGTCGGCATCGGCGATAAACTGGATCACTATCCAAGTCACCTCTCGGGCGGCCAGCAGCAGCGCGCCGCGATCGCCCGGGCGCTGGCCATGGACCCCAAGGTGATGCTGTTCGACGAGCCAACCTCGGCCCTCGATCCCGAGCTCGTCGGCGAGGTCCTCAAGGTCATCCGCGATCTGGCCGGTGAGGGCAGGACGATGATTGTCGTCACCCACGAAATGGGCTTCGCTCGCGACGTGTCCTCGGAAATTATGTTCCTGCATCAGGGCGAGGTCGAGGAGCGGGGAGCGCCGAAACAGGTCTTCGAAAATCCGTCCTCCCAGCGCTGCCGGCAGTTCCTTAATATCGGTGCAGCCTAAGCGCTTGATTCTTCGGCGCGAAACGCGGAAGCTTTCACAACGGGTACAAAAAGGGAGAACAATCCAATGAAACGACGCAACTTTATCATCACCGGCGTAGCCGCGGCGTTGGCGGCCGGGATCGCCTTCGCACCGGCGGCGCAGGCCGCCGAAACTTTGCGCATCGCCACCGAGGGCGCCTACGCCCCATTCAACAATAAGAACACCAAGGGCGAGCTGGTCGGCTTCGACGTCGATATCGCCAAGGCCCTGTGCGCCGAGATGAAGGTCAAGTGCACCATTGTCGCCCAGGATTGGGACGGCATCATTCCCGGCCTCATGGCCAAGAAGTACGACGCCATCGTCGCCAGCATGTCGATCACGACGAAGCGCAAAAAGATGGTCGCATTCAGCGCGCCCTACTATTCGAATTACCTGCAGTTCGTCTCCAAGAAAGGCTCAAGCTTCAAATCCAGCATCGCGGCGCTCAAGGGCAAGACCATCGGCGCCCAGCGCGCGACGGTCAGCTCGCAGTACCTTGCCAAGAAGTACAAGGGCGTCATCAAGCTCAAAGTCTACAGCACCCAGGATGCAGCTTGGCTCGACCTCAAAGCGGGCCGCGTGGACGCCATCCTCGCCGATATCTATCCCTCGTATGATTGGGTCCGCAAGAACCCCAAATTCGTCTTCACCGGTGCGAAGATCGATATCGACGACAAAATCGGCATTGCCGTGCGCAAGAGCGACGTGGCCTTACGCGACAAGATCAGCATGGCCATCAAGACGATCCGCGCCAACGGTACCTACGCCAAAATCAACGCTAAATACTTCCCGTTCGATATCTACAATTAAATCCCGGCCGGGACCTGGAATAGGGGCGCCTTCACCTAGAGCGGGTGGAGGCGCCTTTATTATTGAGTTGAGCTGCAGATGTTTGAGTTGTTGCGAATCGGCGATGCGGGCTGGGGCGACGAGATCCTTCTCGGCGCCGTGCGGACGTTGGAACTCGCCTTCGGCGCCGTCATACTCGGCCTTGCGCTGGGGTTGGTGCTGGCGCTGGCCCAGCTCTCCAAGTCGCGTTTGGCGCGCCTGACGGCCGACATTTTCACCACAATCCTGCGCGGCTTGCCCGAATTGCTGACGCTGTTCATCATCTATCACGGAACGAGCATCGCGCTGGCCGAGCTTATCGAATGGCTTGGATTCAAGGGCCGGATCGAGATCAACCCGTTCACCGCCGCCACGATTGCCCTCGGCGTCGTCTTCGCCGCCTTCGCTTCTGAAGTCTTCCGGGGGGCCTACCTGGCGGTGCCGAAGGGACAAATCGAGGCCGCTCTCGCCTGCGGCATGTCGCGCGGCCAGGTCTTCTGGCGCATCCGCATGCCCCAGCTGTGGCGCTACGCCCTGCCGGGGCTGGGCAATCTATGGCTGGTGCTACTCAAGGACACCTCGCTGGCCTCGGTCATCGCCTTCGACGAATTGATGCGCGAGGTCCGGGTGGCGGCCGAGACCACCGGCAAGCCGTTCATCTTCTTCGCCGTTGCCGCGGCCATCTATCTGATCTTCACGGCGCTTTCGAATTTCGTCCTGGCGCGGGCCGAACGGCGGGCCTCGCGCGGCGTGCGGCGGGCCTGACGCGATGTTCGATATTCTCTCAGAATATGGCGGCCGCTTCCTCGAAGGGGCTGTGCTCACAGTCGAGTTGGTGGCCATCGCGACCGTGATCGGCTTTATCCTGGCGGTTCCGCTGGCGCTGGCGCGGCTGTCGCGCAACCCGCTGTTCGCCTGGCCGGCCTACGCCTACATCTTTTTCTTTCGCGGCACGCCGCTGCTGGTTCAACTGTTCCTGATCTATTACGGGCTCGGACAGTTCGAGAGCGTGCGCGAGGGGTTCCTGTGGCCGATCCTGAAGGAAGCCTGGTGGTGCGGGCTGATCGGGCTGACTTTGAATACAAGCGCTTACGTTGCCGAGATCCTGCGCGGTGGCATCCTCGGCGTGCCGGTCGGCGACATCGAAGCGGGGCGTGCCTGTGGTATGTCCGAGCAGATTCTGTTCCGCCGCATCGTCTTCCCCAAGGCGATCCGCATCGCCTGGCCGGCCTACGGCAACGAGATCATTCTGCTGCTCAAGGGAAGCGCCCTGGTCAGCGAGATCACGGTTTGGGATTTGATGAACCGGACCAAGACCGTCTTCGCCGACACCTACGATCTGCAGGTCTACGTCGTCGCCGGGGCAATGTATCTGGCGATCGTCTTCGTCTTCACCAGGGGTTGGCGCATGGCCGAGCGTCATCTGCACCGCTATCTGCGGGACCAGCCGGTA
>JAPULJ010000197.1 GCA_027295145.1 Alphaproteobacteria bacterium
CGCGCCGGGCACCGGGTCGACGTTGCGGTTCCCCAGCGCGGCGACAAGAAAAAGCTGATCGAGCACGCGCGCCGTAATGCGGCCGACGCCCACGCGCGGCGCCTGGCCGAGAGCGCGTCCCAGCGCAAGCTGCTCGAAGGGGTGGCCGAGACTTTCGGCCTGGAGAGCATGCCCCGGCGCATCGAGGTCTACGACAATAGCCACATCAGCGGCACCAACGCGGTCGGCGCGATGATCGTTGCCGGGCCCGAGGGATTCATCAAAACCGCTTACCGCAAGTTCAACATCAAGAACATCGCCGCCAAGGGTGTGACGCGCGAAGCCGGCACCCAACCTGGCTTAGCAGAGCGCGCGCAGGCGACTTACACCGCTCCCGGCGACGCACCCGGCATAACCCCCGGAGACGACTATGCGATGATGCGCCAGGTATTGACCCGGCGCTTCTCGCGAGCGCTCAAGGAGGATCCCGAACGTGAGAGCGGGAACTGGCCCGATCTGGTCCTCATTGATGGCGGGCCCGGCCAATTGAGCGCCGCGCGGGCGGTGCTCGACGATCTCGGCGTCGACGATGTCGAACTTGCCGCCATCGCCAAGGGGCCTGACCGCGATGCCGGACGCGAACGCTTCTACCGCCCCGGCGCCGAGCCGGTGACACTCGAACCCGACACCCCTGTCCTCTATTTCCTGCAGCGCCTGCGCGATGAGGCCCACCGATTCGCAATCGGCGCCCACCGAGCCCGCCGCTCCAAGGCGATCAGTAAATCCCCGCTTGACGAAGTGCCCGGCATCGGCGCCCGCCGCAAGCGCGCGCTTCTGCATCGTTTTGGCTCAGCCAAGGCGGTGGCCCGCGCCGGGCTCGCCGACCTCGAAGAAGTCGACGGCATCTCGCATTCGGTGGCGAAGAAAATCCACGATCACTTCAACGCCGGAGCGTGATCTGGGATAGAATGATGCAGGCGGTCAACGATCACCATGGAAGAAACGCCGGCCCGCATGATCCTCAATCTGCCGAATAGTCTGACGATATCGCGGATCCTGGTGATCCCGATTTTCGTCGCCGCATTCTTCGTCGAGGGGGCCCCCGCGCGCTGGGTCGCGCTTGCAATCTTCGTTGCTGCCGCCGCGACCGATTTCTTCGACGGCTACTTCGCTCGCCGCAACAGGCAGGCGACCGATTTCGGCCGCTTTCTCGATCCCATCGCCGACAAGCTGCTGGTGGCGACGGCGCTCCTCATGCTGGCCGGCTTCGGGCGCATCACCGGGTACGCCCTGATTGCCGCGACGATCATCCTGCTGCGCGAGATCGTCGTCTCGGGGCTGCGCGAATATCTCGGCGGATTCAAGATCGAGGTCCCCGTCTCGCCCCTCGCCAAAGCGAAGACCGCCGTCCAGATGGTGGCAATCGGCTTCCTCATCGTCGGCGACGTCGGGCCCGAGGAACTGCCGACGGTGCGTATCGGCGAAATTCTCCTGTGGCTGGCCGCGCTTCTGTCCGTGATTACCGCTTACGGCTACCTCCGAGCCGGCCTACCGCACATCATCAAGGATGATGAGCCGGGCAAAACGAGCCCGGCCGAATAGCGCCGAAGATCACCTAAAAAGCACGGACCATACGCATGAATGCCGACGACTTCACAACCGTCCACGACGCATTCCGCGCCGCCGCCGAGGCCGTTCCTGACAAGGCCTTCCTCGCCGTACCGCCGCGCGCCAGCCGCGACTACGACGCGGAGGGCCGCGACATCACCTATGACGAAGCGCGGGTAGCGGTCGAATCGCTGATCGCCCTCTACCGCGAGGGGGGCTACGGGCTCGGCCACCGGGTGGCACTGTTGATGGAGAACCGTCCCGAGCATTTTTTCCACCTGCTTGCCTTCTCGGCGCTGGGCATCAGCGCGGTGCCGATAAATCCCGAATACACGCACGATGAAATGCTCTATCAGATGGCGCATTCCGAGGCCGATCTGGCGATTGCCCTGCCCGCCCGCATGGCCGAGCTCGAAGCCGTCGGCAAGGCCCGTGGCACCGCTCTGCCCGTGGTCGATGGCGTTAGCCTTCCCGTGAGCCTACCGCGTGCCCCCCAGCCACCGCGGGAGGGGCCACCGCGCAACGCCAAGCCCGAACGAGCAAGCGAGCTCGGTCTCTACTACACATCGGGCACGACGGGGCGGCCCAAGGGCTGCATCACTACCAACGACTACTTCCTCAAAGCCGGCCAGTGCTATCTCGAAGTAGCGCGCAAGGGCATCATCGCGATAACCGACGGCGAGGAACGCCTGCTCAATCCGCTGCCGCTCTACCACATGAATTCGGGTATTCTGTCTTTCACCGCGATGATCCTGTCGAAAAACTGCCAGATCCAGCCCGATCGCTTTCACCCCTCGACCTGGTGGCACAAGGTCGCCGAGAGCCGCGCCAGCATCATCCACTATCTGGGCGTCGTCCCGCCGATGCTGCTCAACCAGCCGGAAAGTCCCGACGAGAAGCGCCACTGCATCAAATGGGGCCTCGGCGCCGGCATCGAGCCCGAACTTCATGCCAGGTTCGAGGCGCGCTTCGGCTTCCCCATCGCCGAGGGTTGGGGCATGACCGAGACCGGCTGTATCTTCAGCGCCACCGAGAACCCAAGGCACATCGGCACCCGCGCCTTCGGCCGCCCCAACGCGCGCATGGAAGGTCGCATCGTTGATGAAGACGACGTCGAAGTCGCGCGCGGCGTGGCCGGCGAGCTGCTCGTGCGCACCCCCGGCCCCGATCCGCGTGTTGGGTTTTTCGCCGGCTACCTCAAGGACGCTACTGCGACCGAGGAAGCCTGGCGCGGCGGCTGGTTCCACACCGGCGATACGGTGATCCAGCGCGAGGACGACATGTTCATTTTCGTCGACCGAAAAAAGAACATTATCCGCCGCTCGGGCGAGAACATCGCCGCCGCCGAGGTCGAGGCCTGCATCGCCGGAGACGACCGGGTCGCCCAGATCGCCGTCATCGCCGCCCCGGACGAGCTGCGCGAAGAGGAAGTCATGGCCTGCATCGTGCCAATGCCCGGCACGCTAATCGAGGGAACCGGCGGCGAAGAGGCCCTGGCCGACGATCTGATGGCGCTGTGCCTTGAAAAGCTGGCCTACTACAAGGCCCCCGGCTGGTGGCTGTTCCTCGATCAACTCCCAACCACCGGCACCCAGAAGGTGCAAAAGACCGAGATTTTCCCAAAAGGCGAAGACCCCACCAAGCGCCCCGGCATCATCGACCGGCGGGATAGGAAGAAGCGAGTGAAGCGGTAGGGGGCGCAGAACAAAATACCTAACCTGCGTGCGGGATGGCCAGATGGAGTGCTGAGCCCGGCCGGCTTGGAGACGCCCTTGACCGTCGCTCTTCCCCGACGCATTTCAGCTTGTCCATCTCGCGTTCCAGCGCGCGCGTGATTTCGGTGTGGCGATTGAGTTTCGCGGTCCACGCCCGGACCTGATATGATCGTCGGCGTGGCGGCGCTGAGTGTGGCAACGACGCTTTTATAAATCTCTCATGGGCGAGGCGAGGACGGCATGCGCAAGTATATCCAGTTCAATCTCAATGACCGGTCGGTCGAAACCGCAGAATTGCACGGCGAGGACATCATCCGCGTCGGCCGTCACTTCATCGCCAAGACGCTGCTCGAATGCGGCGCGGCGAGCGTCGATCCGCTGTCGCCGGAGAACCCGCTGATTTTCTCGGCCGGACCGTTCGCGGGCACCAGCTTCTCCAACGCCAACCGTCTGAGCGTCGGCTGCAAGAGCCCGCTGACCGGCGGCATCAAGGAAGCCAATTCCGGTGGCACTTTTGCCTATGCCCTCGGTCAACTCGAGATCGCCGGTTTCACGCTCAACGGCGCCTCCGACGAATGGATCGTCATCCACATCGCCAAGGACGGCGAGATCACCTACGACGACGCCAAGCCTTACTTGGGCAAGGGAAACTTCGAGACCGCCGCGTTGTTGTTCGAAAAGTATGGAGCCAAGGTGAGCCTCGGCATCTGCGGGCCGGTTGGCGAGTACCTGGGGCTGATGTCGGGCATCGCCTTTACCGACCCCGAACATAAGCCGGTGCGGCTTGCCGCGCGCGGCGGGGTCGGCGCGGTTATGGGTAGCAAGAAGGTCAAGGCGATCGTCGTCGATATGAACAAGATGCCGACATTCCACGATCGCAAGGGGGTTATGAACGCAGTGCGCGAATATGGTAAGCGCCTGCGGGCGGACCCGCAGATCGAGGCGTTCACCAAATATGGTACCGCCATGATGGGCGACTTCACCAATAAGATCGGTGGCCTGCCGACGCGCAACTTCAGCGCCGGCAGCATTGTCGATAGCTCCGAGACGACGCTCAAGCTGGGCGGTGATTTTATCCACGACCAAAACACCGCGCGTGGCGGCGAGACGTCGCATGCCTGCATGCCCGGCTGCCTGATCAAGTGCAGCAACGTCTATGTCGACAAGGACGGTAACGAGCTTGTCTCGCCGCTGGAATACGAGACGCTCGGCCTGGTGGGGAGCAACTGCGGCCTGGATGATCCAGACGACGTCGCCCGGATCAACAACATCGCCAACGATCTCGGCATCGACACGATCGAGATCGGCGCGACGCTGGCGGTCATGATGGATGCAGGCGAAGGCGAATTTGGCGATATCGAATTCATGAAGAAAGCGCTTGAGGATGTACGCAAGGGCAACGAGCGCGGGCGCATGATCGCCCAGGGCACCGCCCGCGTCGGTGAAAAGCTCAATGTCAAACGCGTACCGGTGATTAAGAAGCAGGGGGTCAGCGCCTACGACCCGCGCGTGATTGAGGTCACCGGCATTTCGATGATGCTCACCGCCCAGGGCGCGGACCACACCGCCGGCAACCTTCCGGCCTTCAAGGCCAAGGACAAGACCACGGCCGAACTGGTCGATGCCAGCCTCGAGATTCAAACAGCCTGCGCTGCCGCGGATTCGCTTGGTTTATGCATATTCGGCCGGTCGGTCACCAGCGTCAGCGCCGATCTCGTGGTCAAGGCGCTCAACGACGCGCACGGCACCAATCTGATTGTCTCCGATATGGAGAAGCTCGGCCGCGAAGCGCTGGTGATGGAATGGGAGTTCAACAGAGCAGCGGGCTTCACCGAGGAAGACGATGAGCTTCCGGATTTCTTCTATTCTGAAGCGCTGGAGCCAAGCGGCAAGGTAGCGCGTCACCACAGCGCGGATGCCAACGCCCGCCTGCGCGAACTCTTGGCCGAAGCCTAGGGCGTTGTTCGTTTAGCCGGCATTGTCGGCTGGCGCCCTTTTCCGGCACCGCCACACTTTTCTGTCACGGCCACCCGGCCTAGATTAGCGTCCATGAAGATCTTCGGTTTCGCGGGGTGGAGTGGCAGCGGCAAGACGACGATGGTCTGCCGCCTGATCCCCGAAATGACCGGGCGCGGGATTAGCGTCTCGACGATAAAGCACGCCCATCACGAATTCGACGTCGACCAGCCGGGCAAGGACAGCTACGAGCACCGCAGCGCAGGGGCCAACGAGGTTCTGGTAACCTCGGCCAATCGCTGGGCGCTGATGCACGAGTTGCGCGGCGCGCCGGAGCCGAGCATCGAGGATCTGCTGCCCCATATAAGCCCCGTCGACCTCCTGCTGGTCGAGGGCTTCAAGGCATATCCCCATGAAAAACTGGAGATCTACCGACCGGCGGCCGGCAATCCGCTGCTCTGCCTCGATGACGCCCACATCGTCGCCGTTGCCAGCGACGGACCGGTTCCAGAGGCACAGGTTCCGGTGATCGACCTCGATGATATCGCGGCGATCGCCGATTTTATCCTTAGCCGCACCGAGCTGACCCCGGCCAAACGCGGCGTGGCCTGACACCGATGGCCCAGCTCTCCGACGACTGTTTCGCCTTCGGCGGCGATCTGATGACCACCGAGGCAGCGCTCGCCGAACTCAATAAGCGAATATCGCCGGTAGCCGACACCGAACGCGTCGCCCTCAGCGAGGCGTTGGACCGTATCCTCGCCGAAGATCTGAAATCTGCGCGCGACGTGCCCCCCCACGACAATTCGGCGGTCGATGGCTATGCGATCTATTTTGACGATCTCGACGCCGAGAGCCCCAGCGTGCTGCCGGTGCGCGGGCGGGCGGCGGCGGGTCATCCCCTCAAAGGCAGGGCCAAGCGCGGCGCGGCAATCCGCATCTTCACCGGCGCGCCGATGCCCGATGGTGAGAATGGCGGCCCCGACACGGTGATGATGCAGGAGGACTGCAAGACCCTTGACGGCCCCGACGGCAAACCCCTGATCGAGATCGCGCTAGGCATCGCGCGCGGGGCCAACCGCCGCACGGCCGGCGAGGACGTCAAGTCGGGATCGGTAATCCTCAAGGCCGGCCGGCGGCTGCGCCCCCAGGATCTGGGCCTTGCCGCCTCGGTCGGCTGCACCGAGCTGGCCGTTCAAGCGCCACTGAAGGTAGCGATCTTCTCGACCGGTGACGAGATCCGCGACCCCGGCCAGGATGCGCCTCCGGGCTGCGTCTACGATGCCAACCGCGTGACCATCGCCGGGCTCCTGAAGCAGCTCGGCTGCGCCGTCACCGACCTCGGCATCCAGCCCGACGAGCTCGGCGCCATCACCAAGACGCTATCGGACGCAGCAATGGAACACGCGCTGATCGTCACCTCTGGCGGCATGTCGGTGGGCGAGGAAGACCATGTGCGCGACGCGGTCGAGAAGTTGGGCTCGATCCATTTCTGGCGCCTGGCGATCAAACCCGGAAGACCCATCGCCCTCGGCCAAGTCAAACGCGTGCCCTTCGTCGGCCTGCCCGGAAACCCGGTCGCCGTGATGGTCACTTTCCTGCGTTTCGTGCGGCCGATGGTGCTGCTGCTTTCGGGCTGCACCGAGATCGAGCCGCGCCTCTATTCGGTGCGCGCCGGCTTCTCCCACCGCAAGAAGAAGGACCGGCGCGAATGGGTACGCGCGCGCTTGCTCACCGGCCCCGACGGTGCCCCGGTGGCCGAGAAGTTCTCCCGCCAGGGCGCCGGTATTCTGTCCTCGATGGTCGCCGCAGACGGCCTCGTCGAGCTGCCCGAAGCGATGACGCAACTCGACGCCGGCACAATGGTCGACTTCCTGCCGTTTAACGAAGTGCGCTGAATGCCGCCGGCGAGCGAGCCCTTCGACAAGCTCACGATGAGGGCTTATATTTAGGCTAGAAACGCACGATAGGTCGCGCGAAGGAAATATAATGCGCGCGCGGATGAGAGCATCATGTCCGAGATGAAAATTCTCTACTTCGCTTGGCTGCGCGGCAAGACCGGGACTAACGAGGAATCGGTCGCGCCGCCGGCGAGCGTCACCGACGTTGCCGGCCTGATCGACTGGC
Organism: Alphaproteobacteria bacterium; assembly: GCA_027295145.1. Lineage (GTDB taxonomy): Bacteria > Pseudomonadota > Alphaproteobacteria > JAPULJ01 > JAPULJ01 > JAPULJ01. The sequence goes on from JAPULJ010000197.1 coordinate 7,386, forward strand.
TCAAGCAGCTGAGCCCCGGCCATGCCGAGGCGTTGGCCGACGCATCGGTGGTGCGCTGTGCCGTCAATCAGGAATTTGCGCAGATCAGCGATCCGGTGCGCCCGGGTGACGAGATCGCCTTCTTCCCACCGGTAACTGGCGGGTAGGCTAGACGATGATCCGTGTCCAGCGAGAGGATTTCGATCCGGCCGAGGAAACCAGAATTCTCGTCGAGGGAAATCACGGGATCGGCAGCGTCGTCACCTTTACCGGATTGGTGCGCGAGACGGCTGATCTCGGCAAGGGTTCCGAAGCCATCTCGGCGATGACCCTCGAACACTATCCCGGCATGACCGAAAAAATGCTCGGCACGATCGAAGCCGAGGCGCTGGCGCGCTGGCCGCTCGATGCCAGCCTCTTGATCCACAGATACGGGCGGCTTGAGCCCGGCGAGCGCATCGTCTTCGTACTCACCGCCTCGGCCCACCGCGAGGCCGCCTATGAGGCCAATATGTTCCTCATCGACTGGCTCAAGACCAAGGCGCCGTTCTGGAAGCAGGAAGACGGCGCGTCCGGGGCCAAATGGGTCACGGCCCGCGACAGCGACGATAGCGCCGCCGAGCGATGGTCGTCGGAAACACCCGCCAAAGCAGCAGAGTAAGCATGGCCGAGATCGTTAGCCTCAACCGATACCGTAAAACGAAGAAGCGCGCGGCAAAGAAGGCAGCGGCTCCCCGCAACCGCTTTGCCAAGGGCCGCACCAAAAGCCGCCGTGCCCGCGACACGGCAGTCCGCAAGCGCAACGAGGCCGAGCTCGAAGGCAAGAAGCTCAAGAAACGCGACGAAGACTAAAGCCAAATCTGAAATGACTTCCGCAAGCGCCCTCTCATTTCGATTGGTGGAGGGTGACGGCTGCCGCCTACTCTGCCGCCTGCCGCCCGATCGCGTCGCGGCCGTGGGGACCTGAGAAATCGATCTCGGGGCCCTTGGGATAGATGCCGAGCGGGTTACGCAGTGGGCTGGCCGAATGGTAATTGCGCTTGTAGATATCGGGGAACACGCTTACCGCGATCCCCGGCTGCTGGTAGAGCTCGCGGGCGTAGCCCCACAGGTTCGGATAGTCAATGAGCCGCCGCTTATTGCATTTGAAGGCGCTGACGTAAGCGACGTCGAAACGCATCAGTGTCGGAAAGGAGCGCCAATCGGCCTCGGTCAGCTGCCCACCGCATAAATAGCGCGACGCCGACAGGCGTTCCTCCATCCAGTCGAGGCAGGCGAAGACCTGATCGAAGGCTTCCTCGTAGGCTTCTTGGGTCCGCGCGAAACCGGCCCGGTAGACGCCGTTGTTGAGGTCCTGATAGGTGCGCGCATTGACCGCGTCGATTTCCTCGCGCAAATCTTCTGGATAGAGTTCTTTTTTATCGCCGGTGATCCCGTTAAAGGCCGAATTGAACATCCGGATTATTTCGGAAGATTCGTTGTTGACGATAGTCTCGGTCTTGCGGTCCCACAAGACCGGCACCGTGACCCGACCGCTATAGTCCGAACGGCCGAGGCGGTAGTACTCATTGAGCGCATCCCTGCCACCGACATCGTCGCGGTATTGGGCCACGCTGTTGTCAAAGACCCAGCCGCGCTCGTCGCGCATGGGGACGACAATCGACATCGGCACAACCGTCTCCAACCCTTTCAGGATGCGGAATATCCAGGCGCGGTGAGCCCAGGGACAGCTTTGCGAAATAAACAGATGGTATCGCCCAACCTCGGCCTTGAACCCGCGCTGACCGCCCGGTCCCGGTCCGCCATCTGCGGTGATCCAATCGCGCAGGACCGAATCCTGGCGCTTGTAGCGCCCATCATCCTCTGCCGGTTTCGGCTCCTCGACATGCCACACGCCATCGATCATCACGCCCATCTTTATTCCTTTCGTTATCCTTCAATGCACACCCACAGGCTTAAACTAGTTTCTAAGGCGCCTCGCGGCCAGCCAGGCATCGAGGGACCAATGCTTGCGGCGACGCATCAGGCATAGCGCAATGAAGGCGCGATGGCAGACCGGTCCCCGTAATGTCGTTAAGCCCGGTAGTCGGGCGTCTGGCGGTCGAGGATGCGTTTGAGAGCGGTGAAATGGGCCAGCGGCTGAGTTCGATTATCGGCGATTTGCTGGGCCGTCTTGCGTGCCGTCGCCTCATCGACGAGCTTGAGCGGCCGGCCGGTCGACATCGCCATCACCTGGGTCATGCAGGCGCGCTCGAGATAATAGAGATCGTTGAAGGCTTCGGCGACGCTGGCACCGGTGACGATGACCCCATGGTTGGCCAGGAACAATATCGAGCGGTTACCGAGGGCCGCGCACATCCTGTCGCCCTCGGCCGCGTCGAGCGCCAGACCCTTATAGTTGTCGTCGTAGGCGACCCGGTCATGGAACATCAGCGAATTCTGGTTGACCGGCAGCAGCCGCCCATCTTCGAGTGAAGTCAGCGAAGTGGCGAAGGGCATATGGGTGTGCATAACGCAAGCCGCCTGGGGCGCGTGTTTGTGCAGGCGCCAGTGGATGAAGAACGCGGTCGGCTCGGGTGGCGTATCGCCCTCGATAAGTTCGCCCTCACCGTCAACCAACAAAAGCGAGCTTGCGGTGATCTCCGACCAGTGCATTCCTTGCGGGTTGATCAGGAATCGGTCGTCCGTGCCGGGTACGGCGAAGCTGAAATGATTGCAGATGCCTTCAGACAGGCCGACCCGTTCGGCCCAGCGCAGGGCTGCGGCGAGGTCGATCCGGGCTTCGGTCAGCACTTCGGACAATAGTGCGTCGGCCATGATCCGAGCATGGACGGGCGAAAGGCCCGGTGCAAGCGATCCCTGAGAAATTAAAGGAAACGGCGGGGACTAGCCCCGCCGCGCCCCGCCTCTGCCCGTTATGTGACCCAGGTTCCCGATCTGCCGTCGGGTCCGGGTCTCCTCCCTAAACTTGGGCCGGCTTATTCGCCTCCAGTCCCGCGTCTTCAGTATTGAACTTTGTGCCGCGTATTTGCGCGCCCATTTTTCCTTCTACGCGGCGCTTGCACGCGCTGCTGCGGCCCGCTTATCGCGCCGGTTGACGAGATTGTCGTAATCGTCGATCAGCTGACGAGTAATCCGCCCAACTTGGAACTTGCGGTCATCGATCTCGGCGATCGGCGTGACTTCGGCGGCAGTACCGGTAATGAACACCTCCTGCGCATCGCCAAGTTCCTCGGGCATGATGGCGCGCTCGATAACCTCGTAGCCGCGCGCCTTGGCAAGGCCGATCACCGTCCGCCGCGTGATGCCGTCGAGGAAACAATCGGGGGTCGGCGTGTGCAGCTTACCATCGATAACGAGAAAGATATTGGCGCCAGTAGCCTCGGCGATCCGCCCCCGCCAGTCGAGCATCAGCGCGTCGTTGTAACCTTCGCGCTCGGCATCGTGTTTGGACATGGTGCAGATCATGTAGAGCCCGGCCGCCTTGGACATCACCGGCGCGGTCTCGGGTGCCGGGCGCCGCCATTTCGAGGTCTGCATACGGATGCCCTGCAACCGCGCCTCGGGTGAAAAATAGGCCGGCCACTCCCACGCCGCGACGGCCAGATGGATCGTGTTATTCTGGGCCGAAACCCCCATCATCTCGGTGCCGCGCCATGAAACCGGGCGGACATAGCCATCGCTGAATTTCATCGCCCTCACCGCATCGAGGCAGGCCTGGTCGATCTCGGCGACACTGTAGGGGATCTCGAAGCCGAGGATTTCGGCCGAACGGACGAGGCGCTCGCTATGCTCGGTCAGCTTGAAAATTTCGCCGCCATAGACGCGCTCGCCTTCGAATACCGCCGAGGCGTAATGCATCCCGTGGGTCAGTACATGAACGCTCGCCTTTCGCCACGGCACCAGCTTTCCGTCAAGCCAGATTTCGCCATCGCGGTCGTCAAAGGGTATAAGGCTCATGCGCGCATGTCTGCCTGGGATAGATTCGCCGCCGGGATAAATTATGGTTAACAAAGTTTCACGAAATGGTCCGCGTGAGTAACATTCGGTTGTGATGGAGTCAATATGGCTGAGATTTCCTCCAGAGTGAACCCGTTGTTCCTGCGCGAGGAGGAGCTGCACCAGGGTATGGAGCTGCTGCTATTCGCCTATCGCGACTTCATGGCCGAAGCTGACGGGTTGCTCGCCGAGCGCGGGCTTGGCCGAGCCCATCACCGCGCCGCCTACTTTATCGGCCGCCACCCCGATATCAGCGTCTCCGAGCTGTTGGGGCTGCTGGGGATTACCAAGCAGAGCCTGTCCCGCGTGCTCAATTCGTTGGTCGACGCAAAATATGTGGAAGTCCGGCCGGGCCCCAACGATCGCCGCCAGCGCCTTCTCAGCCTCACCGAAAGCGGCCGCGAGCTCGAGCGGGCGCTGACCCACAATCAGCGCCACCACTTCGCCCGCGCTTACCGCGAAGCCGGCGCCGAGGCTGTCGATGGCTTCCGCAAGGTTCTCGCAGGGCTCGTGGGCGACGATCGCCGCATGCGCTTGCCGCGGGCCGGGACCGAGACCGGGGCCAATACCGGGGCGAAGACCAGGGAAGGTGGCGGGTGAGGAGTGCGCCGGCCGAGAGCCGCATCGTTCCTTTTAGGGCCGGCTGCCCATTATGCGGATCGCACAAGGCCGAGCCCTTCGCCGAACAGGATGGTTACGATTTCGCGCGCTGTCGCCAGTGCCGGTTCGTCTATCTCGATCCGATGCCGGGTGACGACCAACTGGCCGCCCTATACAACGAGGTGGGCGGCTCCGACACTTACCTCGCCAAGCGTCGCTCGCGCACCAGGCGCGCCCATTTGAAGCTCCTGCGATTTCTTCCCTACGCTTTTGCCAAGGACATCCTCGACATCGGTTGCGGCGGTGGCATCATGGTTTCGGCTCTCGGCCGGATTGCTCGGCGGGCGGTCGGTATCGATATCAGCGAGGGCGCCATTGCTTTCGCACGGGCCACATTTCCACGGCACGCGTTCGTCTGCGCCGATTACCGGGAGACCGACCTGGCACCGGACTCCTTCGATTTCGTCCACGCCTCGGAGATCATCGAGCACGTCAACGATCTCGGCGCCTTCATGGCATTCCTTGCCCGCGTCACCCGGCCCGGGGGCCACGTCTATGTCACCACGCCAGATATAGGGCACGAGGCCTTGCCGCCGGATGTGCGCCAATGGGACGTGTTCTCGCCGCCCAGACATCTGCAGTTCTTCGACCAGGACACGCTCAGCCAGGTCTTCGCACGCCACGGATTCGTCACTCGCCGACGCTACCGCGACCGCAAGCCGGGGCTGCAGATGTTGTTTAGGATGCCGCAAGGAGGCGGACGATAGTGGCCGAGAAGCCTCATATTCTCGTTGTCGACGACGACCGCCGCCTGCGCGAGCTGCTCGGCCGCTACCTCACCGAAAATGGCTATCGCGTGACCGCGGCAACCGACGCCGTCAACGCCCGGGCCAAGCTTAGAGGTATGGAGTTCGATCTCCTCGTCCTCGACGTGATGATGCCCGGCGAGGACGGCGTGGCGCTGACCAAATCCTTGCGCCAGGGCTCCGAGGTCCCAATCCTCCTGCTCACTGCGATGGCCGAGCCGGACGACCGGATCGCAGGCCTCGAAAGCGGCGCAGACGATTACCTGACCAAGCCCTTCGAGCCGCGTGAGCTGCTGCTTCGCATCCGCACCATCCTGCGCCGGACGCCGCCGCCGGACGCCGCGCCGAAGGAAATCCGGCTTGGCGTGCACCGCTTCGATCTTGAACGCGAGGTCCTGTTTGCCGGCAAGATGCCAGTGCCTCTGACTAACGCCGAGGCGCGGCTGCTGAAAGCACTGGCATCGAATCCCGGCGAGACACTGAGCCGCGAGGCGTTGATCGCGGCCGCCGGTATCGAGGCCACGTCGCGGGTCGTCGATGTCCAGGTGACCCGTCTGAGGCGCAAGATCGAACCCAACCCCAAGGCGCCGATTTATCTGCAGACAATACGCGGCAAGGGTTACGCGCTTTGGCCGGACTAGAGCATGATCTTAGCAAATGGACGCGGTATGATCGTGCTCTAATGCCGGAGAGAGAGCTCCCGTGATCAAACGCTTCCTGCCTCGCTCGCTGCTCGGCCGATCGCTGCTGATCATCGTCACGCCGCTGATCGTCGTACAGTTGATCTCGACCTTGATTTTCTACGAACGCCACTGGGATTCGGTTACCCGCTGGCTAGCGGCCAGTCTGGTCGGCGAGATCGATACCATCATCGTCCATATGCGCGATTTTCCCGATCCGGCAAACCGGGCCTGGATCTTCGAGACCGCGCGACTTCGCCTGGGGCTGGATGTAGAATACAAGCGCGGAGCGCTGCTGCCCGCCGGCCCGCCGCCCTCGGCCGCCAACATACCCGAGCGCGAACTGATCCGGATGCTGCGCGAGCGCCTGCGCCGGCCCTTCAGCGTCGATACTGTGACCTATTACAAGAAGGTCGAAATTCGCGTTCAGCTCCCCCGCGGGGTTCTGCGCGTGATGGCGCCGACCAAGCGCGTGTCGAGCCCGACGACGACGATCTTCATCTCCTGGTCGATCGGCAGCGCCGTCGTTCTGTTCATTGTCGCCACCATCTTCATGCGCAACCAAGTGCGCCCGATCAAGCGCCTGGCCAACGCCGCCGAGAGTTTCGGCAAGGGCCGCGACGTGCCGGGCTTCAAGCCGACCGGCGCCGCCGAAGTGCGCCAAGCCTCGGCAGCCTTCATCCGCATGCGCCAGCGGATCAAGCGGCAGATCGCCCAGCGGACCGAGATGCTGGCCGGAGTTTCCCACGATCTGCGCACGCCTCTCACGCGTATGAAACTTCAGCTCGCGATGCTCAAGAGCGGGCGCGAGGTCAAGGGACTGCGAGCCGACATCGCCGAGATGGAGGTTATGCTCGAGGAATATCTCGCCTTCGCCCGTGGCGAGGGCACTGAGAACCCAGTAGAAACCGATATTGCCAAGCTGCTTCGCGAGATCGTCGGCAAGGTCCGGCGCAAGGGCAAGACGATTGCCCTGAAATCGAGCGGCGCGCTTACCGTGCCGGTACGCCCGAACGCTTTTCGCCGCTGTCTCACCAACCTGCTTGGCAACGCCGTGCAGCACGCCGACAAGGTCGCAATCGCGGCCGGCCGCAACGGCAACGCCATCGAAATTATTATCGACGACAACGGTCCCGGCATCCCCAAGACCAAGCGCGCCGAGGCTTTCAAGGCGTTCTCGCGGCTCGATCCTTCGCGCAATCCCGACAGTGGCGGGGTCGGCCTCGGCCTGACCATCGCCCGCGATATCATCCGCGGCCACGGCGGTGAAGTAGCCCTCGAGGATTCGCCCAAGGGTGGCTTGCGGGTGCGCCTTCGCCTGCCTTTGTAAGCGGGTCAGCGCTGTGCCGAAAGCCCGCACCCTGCGTATCCGGGGAACATGAAATTAATAGCGGACACACTCAACGGGCGATTGAACTTACACATTACCAGTCATTTCGATCGGGTGGTATCAGAAAAGCTTACCGCCGTTCGGCACCGGCTTGTCGGGACCGATCATCACCACCTCGCCGGCAGCGTCGGGGAAGCCGAGGACGAGTATCTCGGACATGAACTTGCCGATCTGCTTGGGCGGAAAATTGACCACGGCAGCGACCTGACGGCCGACCAATTCGCCCAGCACGTAGTGGGTGGTGATCTGTGCAGAGGTTTTCTTCACCCCTAGCTCGCTGCCGAAATCGACCCATAGCTTGTAGGTCGGCCGTCGCGCCTCGGGATAAGGCTGGGCGTCGGTGATAGTACCGATGCGGATCTCGACCCGCGCGAAATCTTCGAATGATATCGTCCCCATCGTCTGCTCCCTCCCGCAGATCTCAATCCGCGCACGCTAATACCAGAAGCCGGTGAGATTGTCTCAACGGCTTCTGGTAAGCGCGCTTGAACAAGCTCAGGAGCTACCGCCCGGCGCCTTCAGGAACATACAAAAGGTCATTCTTATGATCGATCAGCTCTGCGGGGCTTCCTCGCCGGTGGTTTCCCGGCGCCGAGGGCACCAACCGGGCAGGCCGCCCTTGGCGAGGGTTTCGGCGCGGGCCAGACGCCGGTCGAGCGCCGCCATCGTCGGCGCCAGATCTTCGGTTTCGTCGCGCAGCCAAACGCGTAAGCTCGATAAATAAACAACGAGAAGCCCCTTTGTGCGCAGGCGCCCCTTGAACCCGTTCGAGCCGACCCCTACCGATTCAAGCGTCCAGGCCATCGAGCGTAAGAGACTTGCGCCGCCGCACAGCAAGGCCGCCGGCCCGCCGGCGCCGTCGCGCAAGACCGCCGCCAGTCCTTCCCTGTAGGGCCCCAGCGCCTCGAAGCGGCGCATCAGCGTATCGAACAGGCGGTCCCTGACGCTCTCATCTTCCGACGGCGCCCCTGTGCCGGCGAGCACCGCCGCATCGATTGCGCGGGTGAAGCCGATAAGAATATCTGTCTTCGAACGATAACGATCGTATAGCTTAGCTAGGCTCAGCTTCGATTCGCCAGCGATATCAGCGAGGCTGACATGGCGCCAGCCGAGACGCGCGGCGAGGTCGAACGCCGCCCGGATGACCGGATCGGTTTTGTCGGATGCCTTGGCCATCGATCGAGCCTATATAGATCGGGTAATTTCCGATTATAGCACAACGTTCCGGAGCGACGAAGGGCGTTTGCCCGCTCAAACGGAATATTCGTGTCAAGACGAGCATGCAAGCTACTGCATTTGATTTCAAATCCCGCGCCCTCTGTGTCATGCTTCGAGGACTTCGATGGTGAGGCGGATTGATGCGTTCGGGCACTGACATCGTTGGGCGATTTGGCCGGGCAATCCGGGCCGCGGAACTGCCGCCGCTGCTCAGCCGCGAAGAGGAAGCCGAACTCGCCATGCGCTCGGCGGCGGGGGACGGTGCCGCCCTAGAACGCCTGGTCGCCACTCACCGTCATTTCGTCGTCAAGATCGCCCGGAAATATCGCAACTACGGGTTGCCGATGCAGGACCTCGTGCAGGAGGGATTGATTGGCTTCATTCATGCGGTCAGGAAATTCGACCGGACCCGCGAGGCCCGCCTTGCCACCTACGCCATGTGGTGGGTGAGGGCTTCGATCCAGGAACACGTCGTGCGTTCGTGGTCGCTGGTGCGGGTCGGCACGACGGCGGCGCAGAAGGCGCTTTTCTTCCGCCTGCGCCGCATGATGGCCGATCTCAAGCAGGGCGCGGATGCCAAGTCCGAGGAGGTTCAGCGTGCCCTGTCCAAACGATTTGGCATGCCGATCAAGGATGTCTTGGCGCTAGTGCGCCGCTCCGCCGGCCACGACCATTCGCTCAACCGCCGGCTCACCGCAGAAGAGCCGGAGGAATGGCTCGACCGGCTCGCCGACCCCCATCCGAACCCGGAGGAAATCGAAGCGGCGGCGAGCCAGAGACGGTTCTGGGGATCGCTGATCGAGCGCGCCCTCGCTGCCCTGCCGCCGCGCGAGGCCACCATTATTCGCTGCCGCTACCTGATGGAGCGGGTGCCGACGCGCGAGGCTATCGGCCGCGAACTCGGCATCTCCAAAGAGCGCGTCCGCCAACTCGAGAAGACGGCGATGGAGAAGCTGCGCGCCCTGATGGCACCCTTGCGCCAAGGAGCGGAATTCTAGGCGTTCGCTTTGACTCCCACGGCCGTCTCGATCCACACCGCGCAATCCTCGGCGACGGCCTCCCAGCCGTCCTCGGCGATGATGAAATGAGCATGGTTGTCATAGACGCGGTAATCGCCGCCGCGCGGACGGTAGCGGGCGGCGATGCAGTCGATCATCAGTTTCGGCGTGATACGGTCACGAGCGCAGGCGATGGTTTGCGTCGGCACGCTCACCAGGGCGGGATCGACCCGCGACGCGCGCCTGCGGTTGAGGAACCAGTAGGCGATCTCGAACAGCGCCCGGCCCGACTCCCAGACCCATTTGCCGTATTCCTCCTCCTGCCGCGCTTTGGGCAGGTTGTTGAGGCAGGAATAGGCGGCCTGGCGGAAGGACAGCTGGAACGGCCGGTCGACCATAGCGGGGCCTAGCGTCTTGCCCATCAGCGTCGCCAAGACCGAAGGCATCATCAGCTCGACCATCCCCGGGAGGCCGGAAGGCGGCGCTGGGTTCACGAAAACACCCGCCTTGGCCTGGCTGCGCGACACCAAAATCTGGGCGATCAGCCCGCCCATAGAATGGCCAACGATGAT
>JAPULJ010000198.1 GCA_027295145.1 Alphaproteobacteria bacterium
GCACGGAACGCTGGTGTGCAATATCGGCGATATGCTCGACCGTCTGACCGGCGGCTGGTTTCGCTCAAATCCTCATAGGGTACGCAACGAGAGCGGCCGGGGACGCCTATCATTCCCGCTGTTCTTCGATCCCGACTTCGCTGCCAAAATGCGGCCTTTGCCCCAGGTCGCAGCATTCGAGACAGGGTCGGAAGACGAACCCGGCGTGGCGCGGTGGGATGGCGCCGACCTGCAGGCCTTCGAGGGCACCTACGGCGACTACCTGCTCGGCAAGGTCTCGAAGGTCTTCCCCGAACTCGGCCGGCGGGTGCTGTGAGCAGTTAGTAAACGGATGACGCGTGAAAGCCACCGGTTGCTTCGGCGACATGGCTTTCATGTCGGGATTGGTTGTCAAAGATTTTGGGCTGTTGTCCTCCAACCATCATTTGGACAAGATAGATGTTGGACCGATAACCAAATAGTATATCTCGTTTGAGCCGATCCCCCGCGTTGTTTATCGCGCAATGGAGAATCAAGTAGTCTGAAGCCGGAGTGGATGTTCCATCGAAACGGGGGGCTGCAATGACCGCATCGGATGATTTCGCCTGGCTCGACGCCACCGCGCAAGCGGAATTGGTCTCGCAGGGCGAGGCGAGCCCGGCCGAGCTGCTTCAGGCCGCCCTCGCCCGGCTGGAGCGGCTGAACCCGCAACTGAACGCCGTCATCCGTCCGATGGAAAGCCAAGCGCAGGCAACGCTGAAGGCAGGCTTACCGGACGGCCCCTTTAAGGGCGTGCCCTTCCTTCTGAAGGACCTCGCGGCGGAATATGCCGGCGTTGCTATGTCTGAAGGCTCGCGCTTCCTGGGCGAGCACAACGTCTCGACCGAAGATCAGGAGCTCACCCGCCGCTACAAGGCAGCCGGGCTGGTCATCTTCGGCAAGACCAACACGCCCGAATTCGGCCTGTTGCCGACGACCGAGCCCGCTCTCTTCGGGCCGACCCGCAACCCTTGGGACCTGGCCCGCACGCCCGGTGGGTCGAGCGGCGGGGCGGCGGCAGCAGTCGCCGCGGGGCTGGTCCCGGCGGCACACGCCAATGACGGCGGCGGCTCGATCCGCATCCCGGCCTCATGCTGCGGTGTCTTCGGACTAAAACCGAGCCGCGGGCGCAACAGTCTTGCCCCTCATTACGGCGACGTCGCAAGCGGCATCGTCGCCGAGCATGTCATCAGCCGATCGGTGCGCGACAGCGCCGCTCTACTCGACGCCACGGCGGGGCCGGTGCCGGGCGATCCCTACTGGGCGCCGGCGCCCGTGCGGCCTTTTGCGCAGGAGGTCGGCGCCGATCCCGGCCGGCTCCGGATCGCGCTCTCGACCAAGCCGATCAACGGCGCGCCCGTACACCCCGACTGCCTTGATGCCGCCAAAGCCGCGGGCGAACTGTGTGCTGAACTGGGGCACGTCGTCGAGGAGGCGGAGCCTGCCTTCGAGCCCACGCTCGGCGAAAAATTCTCCGCTATCTGGATCGGCTTCCTTGGCTGGACGGTCGAGGACTGGTCGCGGCGCATGGGCCGCACCCCCCGGCAGGAGGATTTCGAGCCTTGGACCTGGCGAATGCTGGAGGCTGCGCGCGCCCAGACGACCGCCGACTATCTCCTTGCCCTACAGGACCTGCAGGCGGCGTCACGCGACTTGGCGCGGTTCCTCGACACCTACGACCTCATGTTGACGCCCACCGTCGCAGAACCGCCGATGCCGCTCGGCAGCTTCGACTATGTTGATGGCAACCGCAAACGCGCCCGCGAGGCGGTCTTCGCGCTCGCCGCGTTCACGCCGCTCGCCAACGTCACCGGAAACCCCGCCATGTCGGTGCCGCTCCACTGGACTGCGGACGGCCTGCCGGTCGGGGCACATTTCATCGCCCGCGCCGCCGAGGAGGCGACGCTATTCCGCCTCGCCTCACAGCTCGAGGAAGCGCGGCCCTGGGCAGACAGGCGGCCGCCGCTCTCCGCCTGAGCATGGCCAGGAGATCGCCGGCTCTCATGCTGGCGGCATCGTCGGGCGCAGATTTGGGTGGCGACTTGCTCGCGCTCTGATGTCCTGTTCGTTTCGCGCGCAGCGCCCGCCAATAACCGGTGCGTGCAAACTCGCAATAAATTTACTTAGCGATGCGTCAACCTTGCGTCTACACTCGCAAGTATGATCACCATAGATATCGTTTCGGACACGGTCTGCCCCTGGTGCTTCGTCGGCAAGCGTCGGCTGGAGCAAGCGCTAGCGCAATTCGGCGGTGCGCCGGAGTTGAGCATCACTTGGAGGCCCTTCCAGCTCAACCCCGACATGCCGAGCGAGGGGGCCGACCGCAAGACCCATCTGCGCGCCAAATTCGGCGGCGATGAACGCTTCAAACAGATGTACGACGCCATCAATGAAGCCGGCAAAACGGTGGATATCCCGTTCGCCTTCGATAATATCGAGCGCACTCCCAACACCATCGACTCCCACCGCCTGATCGACCGTGCCGGCAAGAACGGCCGCCAGGATGCGGTCGTCGAGGCCTTGTTCCATACCTACTTTCTTGAGGGTCGCGACATCGGCGATATCGACGTTCTGGTCGATGTCGCAACCAGCGCCGGCCTCGATGACGACGAAATCCGCGCCTATCTTCGTAGCGACGAGGATATCGAGCGCATAAGGGCGGAAGACACGAATGCCCGCAAGATGGGGATCCAAGGCGTACCCTGCTTCATCGTTAATCAAAAATACGCGATATCCGGCGCACAGGAACCGGCTGCCTTCCTGCAGATCTTCGAGCGCATCGCCGGTGAGGAAAGTCAGCCGGAAGCCGCTGACGCCACTACTTGACCCAGGCAATGCCCATATTGATTTGCCTTCCGGAATGCCGGCGACGGCATGGGAATTAGACGCTTTCGGACGCGATTTCCGCCAATTCCTTCATCAACCGTTGCGCGCCCTTGATGCGCTCTTCGGTCCGCTCCCACTGGCGGCGATATACCAGCTTGTGATCGGGCCTCAGCTTGACCGTGCCGGCCTGCTTGGTCAGCCATTCGACGAGGCGGTCGGGCCGCGCGAAATGGTTGTTGTGGAAGGAAAGGATAGCACCCTTGGGTCCAACGTCGAGCTTGTCGACCCCCGAAGCCAGGCACAGGCGCTTGATGGCGACGATTTCAAGTAGGTTTTCGACCTCGTCCGGCAATGGCCCAAAACGGTCGATCAGCTCGGCGGCGAAGGCATCGATCTCGGTCCGGTCGACGAGCCCTGCGATGCGCCGATAGAGACCCAGCCGGGCGGGCAAATCGGCGACGTAGCTATCGGGAATCAGGACCGGCATGCCGAGGGCGATCTGCGGGCTCCAGTCGGATTGCTTCTGCTCGTCGGCCGTGCTGCGGCCGCGGGCCGCGGCGACCGCTTCCTCGAGCATCTGCTGGTAGAGCTCGACGCCGACTTCGCGGACATGGCCTGATTGTTCCTCGCCAAGCAGATTGCCGGCCCCACGTATATCGAGATCATAGCTGGCAAGCGAAAATCCCGCGCCCAGGGAGTCCAAGGTCTGCATCATCGACAAGCGCTTCTCGGCCGACGCGCCGATGATCCGATCGTTGGGGATGGTGAGGTAGGCATAGGCACGGATCTTGGAGCGCCCAACCCTGCCGCGCAGCTGATAGAGTTGGGCCAGTCCGAACATATCGGCGCGGTGGATGATTATCGTATTGACGCTGGGAATATCGAGACCCGATTCGATGATGTTGGTCGAAAGCAGGATCCCATAAGCCCCGTCGTAGAACGCCGCCATGACCTTTTCCAGATCGGCCGGCGCCATCTTCCCGTGGGCCACGGCGATCTTCACGTCCGGTACCAGCTTGCGCAGGCGTTTTTCGAGCCGCCCCATATCGGCGACGCGCGGGCAGACATAGTATATTTGGCCGCCGCGGTAGAGTTCGCGTTCGATCGCCTCGCGCACCACGACAGGATCGTAAGGCAGCACGAAGGTGCGTACCGCCAAGCGGTCGATCGGCGGCGTCGCCATCAGGCTCATCTCGCGCACCCCTGTCAGCGCCATCTGCAATGTGCGTGGGATCGGCGTCGCGGTCAGGGTCAACACGTGAACATCGGCGCGGAGTTCTTTCAAACGCTCCTTCTGTTTGACTCCGAAATGCTGTTCCTCGTCGACGACGAGGAGCCCCAGAGACTTGAAAGACAGGTCCTTGGCGAGGAGGGCTTGGGTGCCGATGACGATCTCCACGGTGCCCTCGGCAAGGCCCTTCTTGCCGGACGCCGCGTCCTTCGGCGTAACCAGGCGCGAGAGCTGGATGATGCGCACCGGCAGCCCAGCATAACGTTCGGAAAAAGTTCGGTAGTGTTGGCGGGCGAGCAGCGTCGTCGTGCCGACGACTGCGACCTGGTAGCCGGCCATCACCGCGATGAAAGCCGCGCGCAGGGCCACCTCGGTCTTGCCAAACCCGACATCGCCGCAGATCAGGCGATCCATTGGCCGACCGGAGGCGATATCGGCTATGACATCGTCGATTGCGGTCTTCTGATCCTCGGTTTCGAGATAGGGAAAGCGCGCCGCGAACTCGTCGAACATGCCCTCGGGTGGGGTCATCACGGCCCCGGACCTCAACTCGCGATCGGCGGCGATTTTGATCAAGTCGTCGGCGATATCGTCGATCCGCTCCTTGACGCGGGCTTTTCGGGCCTGCCAGCCGGCACCGCCCAGCTTGTCGAGTTGGGCAGCGCTGTCTTCGGAGCCGTAGCGAGAGAGAACCTCCATATTTTCGACCGGCACGAACAGCCGGTCGCCACCGCCATAGACGATCTTCAGGCAATCATGCGGGGCCGAAACTAGGGCAAGCGTCTCCAAACCATCGTAGCGCCCGATCCCGTGCTCGACATGGACTACGAGATCACCCTCCGCAAGACTGCCAAGCTCGGTCAGGACATCCTTGGCGCTGCGCCGCCGACGAGCCGGGCGCGCCATCCGCTCGCCGAGGACGTCTTGTTCGGTGATCAGCGTAAGCCCTTCGGTAGTGAACCCACGCTCGAGACCCAGCACCACCAACGACAGCACACCGTCGTCAGCGCGAACGACCGAAGCCCAATCGCCGGATATTTCGACTGGAGCGATACCGTGATCGGCAAGAACACCGGCAAGGCGGTCGCGCGATCCTTCGCTGTAAGCGGTCAGAACCAGCCGCCGACCGCCGGCCCGGATACCGTCGATCGCCTCGCGTAGGGCATCGAAGACATTCACATCGGGCCGGGCCCGGGCCTCGGCCAATTCGAGGCCAAGCTTGCCGCCTAGATCGATAGTGTCGAGGGCGCCGTCGGCCGGCGCATAAGGCGAGAATGCGCCCAATCGCCGTCCCGTAAGGGTATCGCGCCACTCGGCGGCCTTCAGGAACATTTGCTCGGGCGGGATCGGCCGATAGGCAGGGCCGCCATCGTCCTCGACCTTGGCCAACTCGACCCGCGCGGCGTAATAGTCGGCGATCGTCTCCAACCGCGCGACGACAGCCTCATCGACCTGGTGATCGAACGTGATCACGCAGTCGGGTAGGTAGTCGAACAGGCTAACCATCCGCTCGTGAAACAGCGGCAGCCAATGCTCCATGCCGGTGAAGGCACGGCCGGCGCTGACCGCCTCGTAGATCGGATCCTTGGCGCCCGCTGCCCCGAACAGCGCCCGGTAGCCCGAGCGGAACCTGGTGCAGGCTTGCTCATCAAGGAGTACCTCGCCCACCGGGCGCAGCTCCAATCTCTGCGTCGACGCTATTGTGCGCTGGGTTGCGGGGTCGAACCGGCGGATCGTCTCGACGATCTCGCCGAACAGATCGAGACGAACAGGATCGGTCATCTCGGACGGGAAAATATCGATGATACCGCCGCGCACTGCGTATTCGGCAGGCTCGCGAACCGTGCCCGTTCGGTTGAAGCCGTTATCTTCGAGGTAACGCAGCAGACGGTCGGGCTCGATCGGTTCGCCGACCGCGACGACAAATCCGCTGCCGGCGAAGAATTCCGGCGGCGGGACACGCTGGAGCGCCGCGCTTACCGTTGTCAGGACGATCCGCCCCGAGCGGGGGGTATCACGATCGATCTGGTGGGCCAGGCTCGCCGCACGCAGGCTCTGGGTCTGCCGGCTCGGCGAAACACGGTCGTACGGCAGGCAGTCCCACGCCGGTATTTTCAAGAGCTCGATGTCCGGTACGAAGAACGCCAGCGCCTCGGCCAGCCGCGCCATGCGCGCATCGTCGCGGGCGATATGCAAGACCGTATCGCCGCCGCCGGCCAGCGCCGCCAGGGCCAGCGCATCGACCCCCTCGGGCGCGCCGGCGAGGGTTGTCCGGCCAACGGGCAGGTTTGGTTTAGTTATATTTGGCAAAGAGTTGTCAGTCGTTATGGAAGATAATTATGAGGTCCAGGACTTTGCTGCGGTGTTCCAGAGCGACCGGCGATCGCTTGGTGATCCACTCGTAGAGATCGGGGTCGGGCAGCACCAACAAGCGCTCGAAGTCGGCCAACTCGGGCTCGCCCATATCAGGCGTGAAACGCTCGGCGAAAGGGCCCAACAGCAAATCAATCTCCTTGGTCCCCCGGTGCCAGCAGCGATAGCACAATCGCTTGCGGCGCAGCGCCAGATCATCGCCTGCATCGCTCATTGGTGTCCTCCCGCTTTCGCCATAGGATATAGAGACCGGATAACCTCCTGTCAGCCGACCTGCGCCTTTGAGCTCAAAATAATGCGACCCCGCATCCTTTTCCCACTATTCGCCCCAGTTACCTCGCTCGCCGGCGTGGGCCCCAGGATCGGCGCGGCGATCGAACGCCTCGCCGGCCCGCACGTCGCCGATTTGTTGTGGCACCTGCCGGGCGGCCTGATCGATCGGCGCTACGCGCCCAAGATTGCAGAGGCCGAGCCGGGTCGCATCGCCACCCTGACACTCGAAATCGACCGCCACCTGCCACCGCCCAACCGGCGCCTGCCCTACAAGGTCCGCTGCCGCGATGAGACCGGCTTTCTGCATCTCGTCTTCTTCCATGCCAAGGGGGATTACCTCGAGCGCACCCTGCCGGTCGGCGAGACCCGCGTGATCAGCGGAACCATTGAGGATTTCCGCGGCGAAATTCAGATCACCCACCCCGACCATATTTGTAAAATCGAGGAAATCCACAAACTGCAATCGGTAGAGCCGGTCTACCCATTGACAGCCGGGATCACCCAGAAAGTGCTCGGCCGGACGATCCGCAAGGCGCTGGCAAACGCGCCGGAACCGCAAGAATGGATTGAGCCGTCGGTCGTTTCCTCGCGCCAATGGCAAGGTTGGCGGGGCGCCCTCAATACTGCCCACGAACCGCAGGCAGAATCTGACCTGGACCCTGGTCACTTGGCGCGCCAACGCCTGGCCTATGACGAGCTGTTGGCCAGCCAGCTTGCGCTTCTGCTGTTGCGCGCACGCATGCGCCGCCAAAAGGGCCGGACGATTGTCGGCGACGGCGTCAAGCGGCAACAGGTCATCGATGGGCTGCCCTTCAGCTTGACCGCATCGCAAAGCACGGCGCTCGAAGAGATCACCGGCGATATGGCAACGCCGACGCGCATGATGCGTCTGCTCCAGGGCGATGTCGGCAGCGGCAAGACAGTGGTCGCACTGCTGGCCATGCTGGTGGCCGTTGAAGCGGGCACGCAGGCCGTCCTAATGGCGCCAACCGAGATCCTCGCCCGCCAGCATTTCAAGGTGCTTCGCCAACTGGCCGAGCCGGCCGGGATCCGCATCGCTATCCTAACCGGCCGCGACCGCGGCAAGGAGCGTGCAGCCATCCTCGACGATCTCGCCTCGGGCGCCATTGCCATCGCCGTAGGCACTCATGCGCTGTTCCAGGACGACGTCGCCTTCGCCGATCTTGGGCTCGCGGTGATCGACGAGCAACACCGCTTCGGCGTTCACCAGCGCTTGACTTTGTCCGGCAAGGGCCGAACGCCGGACGTGCTAGTGATGACGGCAACGCCGATCCCGCGAACTTTGTTGCTGGCCGCTTACGGCGATCTCGACGCCTCACAATTGACCGAGAAACCGGCCGGCCGCCAGCCGATCGATACCCGCGCGCTCCCTCTGGTTCGCATCGGCGAAGTCGTCGGGGCCGTGCAGCGGGCGGTCGAGAATGGTGCGCGGGCCTACTGGGTAACGCCGCTGGTCGAGGAGTCCGAAGATTCCGACCTGGCCGCCGCGACCGAGCGTCAACAGGCGCTGAGCACCGTTTTTGGCGACCGAGTTGGGCTCGTCCACGGCCGCATGAAGGGCCCGGAAAAAGACACGGTGATGGCTGCCTTCGCCGACGGGAGCATCGCTGTGCTGGTCGCTACCACCGTCATCGAGGTCGGCCTCGACGTGCCCGAGGCGACGATCATGGTGATCGAACATGCCGAGCGCTTCGGCCTTGCCCAGCTCCACCAACTGCGCGGGCGGATCGGCCGAGGCGAGGGAAAATCGACCTGCCTCCTGCTCTACGCTCAACCTCTCGGCGAAACCGCCCGGGCGCGCATCGAAATCCTGCGCGAAACCGATGACGGCTTCCGCATAGCCGAAGAGGATCTGCGCCTGCGCGGCGGCGGCGAGGTTCTCGGCACCCGCCAGAGCGGCCTGCCCGACTTCCGCCTTGCCGATCTGGCAACCCACCACGACCTCCTGGCAATCGCCCGCGATGACGCCAAGCTGGTCGTCGAGCGCGATCCCGAGCTAACCGGTAATCGCGGAGAGGCCCTGCGGACGCTTCTCTACCTGTTCGAGCGGGACGCGGCGGTGAAGTATCTGCGGTCGGGGTAGTACAGAGCGGACCTGTTAGCGGAGATTGGCACGTCATCTGAAACCAGGCTATGTTCGCTATCCGTATCGCCGAAGGAACAGCGGAAATCCAGGTCCGCAATTTTTAGGTCCATCTGTTCACTCTTACCGGCCGGAACCGACGCGGATGACGCAGCAGAAATCCGGCGGTATTAGCACGCATCTGTTGATTTTGCTGAGTACGCTGTTGGTCAGTACCTCCTTTCCGATCGGTGCGGCGATTACCCATGCGCTGGAACCCGC
>JAPULJ010000199.1 GCA_027295145.1 Alphaproteobacteria bacterium
TTTGTTGATCGTCTCGATCATATGCACCGGGATGCGGATGGTCCGCGCTTGGTCGGCGATCGAGCGGGTGATGGCCTGGCGGATCCACCAGGTGGCGTATGTCGAAAATTTGTAGCCGCGCCGGTACTCGAATTTATCGACCGCCTTCATCAGCCCGATATTGCCCTCCTGGATGAGATCGAGGAACTGCAGGCCGCGGTTTGTGTACTTCTTGGCGATCGAGATGACGAGACGCAGGTTGGCCTCGACCATTTCCTTCTTGGCCCGGCTCGCTTCGACCTCGCCTTGGCGGACGGAAGTGTAGATCCGCCGGAACTCGCCGATCGGCAGCGAAGCGGTGTCGGCGATCTCGGACACACCGTCGCGGATCGCCTGGACATCGTCACCGGAGTCGGTGGCAAATTTCTTCCATGCTTTCGAGAGCTTGGCGACTTTTCGTGTCCATTTAGGATCAAGCTCGCTGCCGTAGTGCTGTTCGAGGAAATCGGCCCGCTTGACGCCGGCTTGCTCGGCGTAGCGCAGCAGGCGGCCCTCAAAGGCGACCAGCAAGCGGTTTAGCTCGTGCATCTGCCCGACCAGCTGTTCGATGCGGTTATTATTGAGGCGGATGCCGCGGACCAGATCGACCAACTCTTCACGCACCCTGGCATAGCGGCGCTCGACCCGGGTCGAAGGATCGGAACCTTTCTGCAGATCGTGCAGGCGTTGGTCCTGGATCTTGGCGAGTTTCTTGTAGGTGCCGGCGATGGCATCGAAGGTTTCCAGCACCTCCGGCATCAGCGATGCTTCCTTGGCAGCGAGCGAGAGATTGGCTTCGTCCATATCGTCGTCGTCGTCGGTTTGACGGTCGCCCTCGGCGCCGGCCTCGCGGTCCGTCTCGCCGTCTTTCGTCTCAGCGGATGTGTCTTTGCCATTGGCGGGTGTTGGGCCATTGGCGGACGTTGGGCCATTGGCGGACGTTGGGCTATATCCACTTGCCGCGCCGATGGCAGCCGCCGGTGCGGGAACTCCATCTTCCGGCTTCTTCTGGTCTTCACCGTCGCCGGCGGTGATCGGGCCGCCGCCGAATGTGACCTCCAGGTCGATGATGTCGCGTAGCAGCATCGTGTGGTCGACCAGCGCGTTGCGCCAGGAAATGATTGCCTGCATAGTCAGCGGTGATTCGCAGATCGCGCCGATCATTTTTTCACGGCCGGCCTCGATGCGCTTGGCGATGGCAATCTCGCCCTCGCGCGAAAGCAACTCCACCGAACCCATTTCGCGCAGATACATGCGCACCGGATCGTCGGTGCGCCCAACATCGTCATCGGCGACGTTGCCGGCGCGCACGGTGGTCTCCGGCGAATCGGTGGTCGGTTTCTCGGAGCTTTCCTCTTCGGTGTCGTCACCCTCGACGACATTGACGCCCATCTCTGAGAGTTTGGCGAGTACATCCTCGGCGAACTCCGAGGATACGCGGTCGGGCGGCAAGGCCTCGGCGACTTCTTCTTCGGTGACGAAGCCACGTTCCTTGGCGGACGCCACCAATTTCTTGACCGAGGCGTCGACGCTGTCGAGCACCGGTGCCTCGGCTGCATCGTCGCGGTTCTCGGGGGCGTCCTGCTTTGCCTGCGTCGCCTTACTCGCCATATATTCTAATCCCCCAAAAATCGTTCCGAACCGCACCACGCACGCCGTATTAGGAGGGCAGCCTGCCATCGTTCCCGGAGGCCTCGGCCGTCGTGGTGTAGGCATCCTCTTCGATCGGCCCCGCACGCTGTTTCAGCGCATCGAGGTAGGCCCAGTTTCGCTTCGACGGCTCGGCCGCGAAGGCCTGACGCGCGGCGTCGATCTCCTCGCCGAGATAGGCCCGCCGATGAAACAATTCGTACAGCTGCGCCCAACCACGACGAACCGCCTCACTGTCCGCTTCGGCTTGCGCGAACGAAGCGTGTTCGTAGACGTCCTGGCTCAACAACCGTGACAAAACCTCTGCAAATCCGTGTTCCGAGAGATGGCGTTGCAGGGCAGGCGCGTCAAGGTCCGGTGACCACAACTTGATGATCTCCTGCCGCAGCCTGTCGAGTTCGGGCGAGGGCAATCGCAGCGTGCCGATTTCCTCGCCGAGGTCTGCGACGAGTTCCGGGTGGTTGACGATCGTCGCAAGTAGCGCCTGTTGCTGGCGCATGGCGAGCACCCCCACGTTCCCGTCGCTCCTGAGGCCGGCTATGTTTGCCGGTGGGTATCTGTCCCCGCGCACGCTGGCCCCGCGCCGGGACGGCCGGCGTTTGTCATAAGCTGCGGCGAAGCGGGATTCAATCTCCGCAAAATAGGCTTCCTGTACCGAGCGCTCAGCGATTTGAGCGACTAGATCGCGAAGCTCTTTACGGATCAGCGCCCGGCGTTCGGGCGTATTGGTCGGCTTACCCGCGGTGGCCAACTCCCACACGATATCGACCAGCGGCCGGGCACGGCCAAGCATCTCGCGTAGCGCGGCTGGCCCATGGACCCGCAGCAGGCTGTCCGGATCCTCGCCCGCCGGCAGCAAGGCAAAGCGCAACGAGTACCCTGGCTTGAGCAGCGGTAGCGCCCGTCCGGCCGCCCGCGCCGCCGCACGTTGTCCGGCGGTATCGCCGTCGAAACATAAAATCGGTTCAGGCGCCAGCTTCCACAGCAGCTCGATCTGGTTCTCGGTCAGCGCCGTGCCGAGGGGCGCGACGGCGCCGGCGAATCCGGCCTGATGCAAGGCGATGACGTCGGTATAGCCCTCGGCGACTATGACCTCGCCCGTTTTGCGCGAGGCCTCGCGGGCCAGCGCCAGACCATAGAGCGCCCGGCGTTTATGAAACAGCTCGGATTCGCGGGAGTTAATGTACTTTGGCTGCCCATCACTCAGCGTTCGGCCGCCGAAAGCAATGATACGGCCGCGTTGATCGGATATCGGGAAGATGACGCGCCCACGGAGGAAGTCGTAGGCTGGGCGCCCGTCCTCGGGTTGCGAGATCAGGCCCGCTTCGAGCAATTCGGACTCCTTGAAGCCCTGCTTCAATAGTGCTGATTTGAGCGCGTCGTTGGCATCGGGTGCGTAGCCGAGGCGAAAGCGTGCGATCGTATCGTCAGCCAGCCCCCGCCCCTTGAGATAATCGAGTGCCGGACGGCCGACCCCCAGCCGCAGTTGGTGTTCGTACCAGGCGCACGCCGCCTCGAGCGCCTTGAGCAAGCCGCCCCGCGCCTCGAGCTGCTGCCGATCCTCGGGCGAAGTCACGGGCAGAGCGAGCCCGGCTTCGCCGGCAAGCTTCTCGACCGTTTCGGGGAAGGACAGGCTCTCGGTACGCATGACGAAACCGATCACGTCACCATGCGCTCCACAGCCGAAGCAGTGATAAAATCCCTTATCTTCGACAACCGAAAATGAGGGGGTTTTCTCATTGTGGAAGGGGCACAGGCCGATCCATTCGCGGCCCCGGCGCTGCAGCTTGACCCGCTTGCCGACGATGTCGGCGAGCGGAACCCGCACTCTGATCTCGTCGAGGAATTGGGTCGTGAAACTCATCGGCGGCGGCCCTTTCGTCCGCGCATAATAGCACGCCGAAGCGCCACGCCGAAGCAGTTGTCTGGGAAGAGCCCGCGAGGTTAGCCCAATTGCGCCTTGACCACGCTGTTGGCCTTGGCGAAATCCATGCGGCCGGGGTAGCGCTCACGCAAGGCCGCCATCGTGCGGCCCATATCCTTGAGGTTGGAAGCGCCGAGTTCCTTGATTAGACCTTTGATCGCCTTCGCCGCGTCTCTGTCGGACATTTCCTCGGCCAGGAAGCGCTTGATGATGTCGATCTCATCGCTCTCCTGCTGGGCGAGCTCCATGCGGCAGCTCTTTTCGTAAGTCTCGATACTCTCGCGGCGCTGGGCGATCATGGTCCGCAGTATCTGCAAAAGTTCGCTCTCATCGATGCCTTGCCCATTGCCTTTGTCTCGGGCAGCGATGTCACGGTCTTTCAGCGCGGCAAGGATGAGGCGAATGGTCGAAACCGCGCGAGCATCCTTGGCTTCAATCGTCGAAGCTAGCGCGGCGGCAAGTTCTTCACGCAACATGGTCCAGGCACCCGATCTTATTTTATCCCGCAACGCTATCTGATAATCCCCCTGATGGCAAACGATAGCGTTCCACTAAGTCATTGACTTTATTTGTTTTTCTATTTTCCCCAGCGCTGGACGCCAAGCTGCATAAGGCTTATTCCTTGCCCCTTAGGCCGGATGTTCCAGCTTCGGTCCCGGGCCCCCGCCGCACGACCCGCATGGCCTCCACCGAGGAGGCAGTGCGTGAAGGGCAGGGGGCCGTTTTCGTGTCCTGCTTTCTTAGTGCTGCGGCCCGGTCAATGCGGATATTTGGGGGCAGAGGAACCCGCCGTCAATGGCGAAATCGTTAACCACGAAGCGGCCCCGTCGCGCCAGCAAGGCGCGGCCGCAAGCGAGCAAGCGCGCGCGCGGTTCCGGTAAAGCGGGGCGGGACGCGAGCGCCGCTTTGGTGCTCGATGACGGGACGGTCTTTCTCGGCCGGGGCGCTGGCGCGGCGGGGCGAAGCGTCGGCGAGGTCTGCTTCAACACATCGATGACCGGCTACCAGGAGATTCTCACCGATCCTTCCTATGCCGGGCAGATCATCACATTCACCTTTCCACATATCGGCAATGTCGGCGCCAATCCCGAAGACGTCGAGACGACTACGCCGTTCGTGCGCGGGCTGGTGATGCGCGCCGATATTACGGCCGCCTCGAACTTCCGCGCGGCCGGCCATTTCGACGCCTGGCTGAAATCGCACGGCCTGATCGCCCTGACCGGCATCGACACGCGGGCCTTGACCCGGGCGATCCGCGAACGCGGCGCCCCGCGTGGCGCGCTTGCCCACGACCCCAAGAGGCGGCTCGATCTGGACGCCCTCGGCAAGGTGGCGAAAGGTTGGCCGGGCCTCGAGGGCATGGACCTGGCCATCGACGTGACCTGCCGGCAGACCTATAGCTGGCAGGAGACCGGCTGGCGCATGGGCCAGGGATTCGGGCGTTTGAGCAAGCCGATGCGTCACGTCGTCGCCATCGATTACGGGGTCAAGCGCAACATCCTGCGCTCGCTGGCCGGGCTCGGCTGCAAGGTGACGGTGGTGCGGGCCGACGCCGCCGCCGAGGACATCCTGGCGCACAAGCCGGACGGTATTTTCCTCTCGAACGGGCCGGGCGACCCGGCCGCCACCGGGCGCTACGCCGC
>JAPULJ010000002.1 GCA_027295145.1 Alphaproteobacteria bacterium
TGCACAAAATGTCGTGACGCCGTGCTTGGCGATAAGATTTAGATGCGCATCGGCGTCGAAGCCCGGGCCTGGGTTGTTGAGTAGCAAGCTGGCGCCGATCTGCCACTGGCCGAACACCATTCCCCAGGCGAATTTCGCCCAACCGGTATCCGAGATCGTCCAGTGAATATCGCTCTCTTTCAGATCCTGCCAGTACTTGGCGGTAATGGTATGGGCCAGCGCGTAGGAATGATCGCGCGGCACCATCTTGGGAAAGGCTGTGGTGCCGGAGGTAAAATAAGCGAACATCATATCGCCGGCGCGGGTCTCGGGCGCCTTGTCGCGCGGATACTCGCCGGACGCTTCGCTCACGGCGGTTTCGTAATGAACGCAAGTCTCCAACGCGGCTCCGATAACGATTATGTGTTCCAGTGTCGGGCACTTGTCTCTGACCGCCTGGACGCGTTCGGCAGTGTCGGCAGCGACGATCGCCAGCTTGGCGCCGGCCTTGTTGATCCGGTACTCGATGTCTTTTGGCATCAGCAGGTTTGTGCCGGGCATGGCGACCACACCGGCCTTGATGCAGCCAATCGCCGCCTCGTACCAAGCCGGAATCCGCGGCACCATCATGAAAGCAAAATCGCCCTTGCCAGCGCCAAGGCTGGTGAGCAGGTTGGCGAAACGATTGCTCGCCTCGGCCAACTCGGAGAACTTGATGGCGCTAGTCTCGCCGGAGTTTGCGTCGTCGTAGATCAGCGCGACCTTGTCGGCTTCACGCGCCCGCCGATCGATCACATCGAAGCCGAAATTGTAGGTCTCGGGTAGGGCCAACTCGAAGGATTTCCGGGCCGCCTTATAATCAGGCAATCCGACCAGATCATCCATGATGCTTCTCGCTTCCTGCGACAAACCGCCGCGCAATGGGGGTGATTTGAAGCAGAGCCGCCGTCACCCGTCAACGAGCGGCATTCCGGACATCAGAATACTTCGAAATATTCGCGGTGTTCCCAGTCCGTCACTTCCGAGAAGTAGCGCGAGACCTCGGCCTCCTTGAGGGTCAGGATGTAGTCGACGAAGCGCTCGCCCAACTTTTCGTGAAACAGCTTGTCCTCGCGAAGCGCATAGAGCGCCTCCATCAAGCTCGAGGGTAATGGCGGCGCTTCGGTCTCGTAGGGCGTATCCGCCGGCGGCGGCGGCTTTAGCTTGGCGTCGAGCCCGGCGATGCCGGAGATGATTTGCGAAGCCATGTAGAGATAGGGGTTGGCTGCCGGCTCGCCGGCCCGATTTTCCAGGCGCGTGCCGGGGTCCCCGGCGCCGCCGATTGCGCGGACCATGACGCCGCGATTGTCGCGCCCCCAGATCACCCGATCGGGGGCCAGAGAGTACGGGTTGTAGCGCTTGTAGCCGTTGATCGTCGGCGTAGTGAAGACCGAGGCCGGCCGCGCGTGGGCGAGCAGCCCGGCGGCGAACTGCATACCCACCGGCGATAGCGCATCCTTGCCCGCCTTCGGCATGAAGGCGTTCTTGCCGGTGCGCCGGTCGACCAGCGACTGGTGCAGGTGCCATCCGCTGGAAAACAGATTGGGCAGCGCCGGCCGGCACATGAAGCTCGCATGATAGCCGTTGCGGCGGCAGACCTGTTTGACTGCGCTGCGGAACAGCACCATCGCATCGGCGCTCTGCAACCCGACACACGGCTTGAAGGTAATCTCGACCTGGCTTGGCCCGTATTCCACTTCAAGGGTTCGAAGCGGTAGCCCGAGTGCCATCAGATTGCGCCGCAATAGGCGCAGGACCGGGTCGAGCTCGTCTAGGCGGGTTTCAGTCAGATACTGAAATCCATGCGTCAGTAGGCTGACATCGGGCGGTGTCGCCGGCTGGGTCGCGTGCTCGGGAGCCATTTTGGTGTCATCGAGCCGGAAGACGTGGAACTCGATTTCCAGGCCGGAGACATAGTCGTAGCCCCGCTCGGCCAGCGCGGCGAGCGCATCGCGTCCGATCTGGCGGGTCGAGAAGGGCACCGGCTTACCGTTGGTGAAATAGATGTCGCACAGCATCCAGCCGGTATCGGGCGCCCAGGGCAGGACCCGGAAGGTCAAGGGGTCGGGAACCATGATGAAATCGCCGGCGCCGGACATCTCCGGAATGCCGAAACCGCCTCCCGGCGTAAAGGAGGCATAGACCGTGCGGTGCGCGGTATCTTTCGCCAGCAGGGTCGTCACCATGGTGACGCCGTTTCCCATGGCCGATTGAAGCTCGTCGGGGACGATCGATTTGCCGCGCAGGATGCCATGCTGATCGGCGAATGACAGCCGCACGATCTCGACGTTCTTTTCGGCCGCCAGCCTGACCACCTTCTTGGCGGCTTCGGCTTGCTCAGCGCTCCACAGACCGTACCGTTCGACGAACCTGTCCTGGCCGATACCGCCGCCTGCCACGGGGGCGCTCACCATGGATTTTTGGCCCATTTTGAAGCATCACGGCGGGCGAGGTCGCTTTCCTTCCAGCAAGTCTGCCAGCTCTCGGGCGGGGCGACAGCGTCGATGGCGACGGGGCCGCGAAGCCCCTGGCCATTGGCACTTTCGACCGATTTGGGCGGCGCCTTGCCCTTGGCGACCGTGTCTATCGCCTTGATCAGCATACGCCGATAGGCCGTGATCGCCTTGTCCGCCGCCCCAAGATGCTCGATCGTGCGGTCCTGGATGGGACCCAGCGATTCGACCGCCCACTGGTCGTGAACGTTGATATCCATGCCCATGCCAGTATAAGTGAGCGAGGTCTGCTCTTCTGGATCGAACCCGTAATCGTTCGATTTGTTGGCCTTGGGCTTGTAGCCCGGGAGCGTGCAGCGCTGCAGGCGCTGCTCGCGCATAATCGCCTTGTCGACCGGTGCGCTGAAACTGGTGAAGATAGCGAACCAGAAGTTGTTCACGTCATCGACCGGGACGTGCCACTGGGTGATCACGATCTCCTGGCTCATGGGGATCACGAATGCATTGGGAAAGGCAAGGTTGGTCACGCGCACATGGGTTTGGGCTGGCCCAAGATCGCGCATCGAGATCAGCCGTAAGCCGTAGTCGGTCTCCTCGACCTCGATCCGGGGCCGGGAGGATTCGCGCAAGACCTTGGTCACCGGCATCTGCGTATCGCCGGCCATATCCCGGAACTGGCGGCCATAATTCTCGGCCGGGTCTTCGTCTTCGAAGAAGCGGTGGAGGTAGGAAGCGTGTGACGGATCGATCCCCACTTCGAGCGCCTGCAGCCAGTTGCATTCGACATGGCCCTTGAAGGCGAAAGTGTATGCGTCGGGCGCCAGGAAACAGTCGAACTCGGGGAACGCCGGCGGCTCGCCCGGCCCCATATAGGTAAAGACGATGCCGTTGCGCTCCTCGCACGGATAGGCCGGCTGCCGGACCTTCTTGAAGAATTGGCTGCCTTCGGGTTCAGCCGGTTGTTCGAGACAGGCACCATCAGTACCGTAGAGCCAGCCATGGAAGGGGCAGCGCAGGCCGCCATCCTCTAGACGCCCGAAACTAAGATCGGCGCCGCGATGGCAACAGTTCTTGGCCAACAAACCGTATTTGCCACTTTCGTCGCGAAAAAGCACCAGCTCCTCACCCAACATACGCACCGGGACGATGGGCCGGTTATCGGGCAGTTCTTCGACCAGCGCTGCAGGCTGCCAATAGCGGCGCAGCAGATCCCCCGCCGGCGTCCCTGGCCCGGTTCTGGTCACCAGCTCGTTCTGCTTGGCACTCAACATGGACAAGCTCCTGCGGCCGACGACCGCGACACGCAACTTCACGATTGCATCCTTGGCGCATGTCCTATAGTAATTAGTTTGGTATGCCAACTGTTTTCTTGAACGGGCCAAGGAGAGTGCGGTTTGCCGGGTCGTCAGGATCGTCGGAAAAAGATCGAACGCCCAAGCCCACCGCCGGTCAATGGCGATGTCGCGCTTGGACTTCTGCCCACTTACGTCGGCTACAATCTGCGTCGGGCGCAAGCGGCGTCATTCCGCCACCTCGAGCATCTGGCGCGTGATCTCAACCTGACGCCGGGGCAGTTCAGCCTCCTCTCCCTGCTCGCCGGCAATCCCGGAATCAGCCAAAAAGCGGTGAGCGCGGTAACCGGCGTCGACACCTCCACCATGTCGCCGGCGCTCGAATCCCTTGCCCGTCGGGGCCTGATCGACCGGGCCCGTGCAACCCATGATCGCCGGTCCTACTCGCTGACTATATCCCCTTCGGGCGAAGACCTTTTGGCGGCAATGCGCGAACAGGTCGAGCATCAAGAGCGCGTCATGGCCGAGGTGCTGAAACCCGGCGAGTGCAAACAGTTACTGCAGATGCTCAAGCGGATAACAGCAGCGCTGAACAATGGTTCCTGATACCGAAAGGATTCACGGAACGCAGCCCCGACACGATCGCTGTTTGCTTGACTGAACCTTGAACATTCACAATGCTGCGCCGTCGTCGAAAGGTTCACATACGAGAGCAAACCGATCTTCCATGAGCACCAACCGCAAATTTCTCAACTTCATCGATGGTGCCTATGTCGAGAGCGGCTCGGGTGCCAGTTTTGAGGATCGCAACCCGATCGACGGCTCGCTCTACGCCCTCGTAACCGAAGCCGGCGAGGCGGAAGTCGACGCTGCCGTGTCGGCGGCAAGACGCGCGCTGGCGGGCCCTTGGGGGAAATTCTCGCCGGCAGAACGCTCGGCGCTGCTCTACAAAGTTGCCGACGGCATCACCGCGCGTTTCGATGAATTCCTGGCAGCAGAGATCGCCGATACCGGCAAGCCTGTTTCGCTCGCTTCGCACATCGACATCCCGCGCGGCGCGGCGAATTTCAAGATCTTCGCCGACACCGTCAAGGGCGCCGGCTCGGAGTTTTTCGAGACCATGCAGCCCGGCGGCGTCGAAGCCATCAACTACGCCATCCGCACCCCCAAGGGCGTGATCGCGGTGATTTGTCCGTGGAACCTGCCTCTGTTGCTGATGACCTGGAAGGTTGGCCCGGCGCTGGCTTGCGGCAACGCGGTCGTCGTCAAACCCTCGGAGGAAACCCCGGCTACCGCGACCCTGCTCGGCGATGTCATGAACCAGGCCGGCATACCGCAGGGCGTCTACAACGTCGTGCATGGCTTCGGGCCGAACTCCGCCGGCGAATTCCTGACAAAGCATCCTGGCGTCGACGCTATCACTTTCACCGGCGAGACGGTGACCGGCGAGGCGATCATGAAGCAGGCCGCGGTGGGCCTTCGCGACGTATCCTTCGAGCTTGGCGGTAAAAACCCCGGCATCGTCTTCGCCGACTGCGATTTCGAGGCGACCATCGAGGGGATGACCCGCGCCGTCTTCGCGAATTGCGGTCAGGTCTGCCTCAACACCGAGCGGGTCTATGTCGAGCGGCCGATCTTCGAGAAATTCACTGAAGCGCTCAAGGCAAATGCCGAGACCTTCAAGCGCGGCGATCCCATGGACGAAGCCACCAACCAAGGACCGCTGATCAGCCAGGAGCACCGCGATAAAGTGCTGTCCTACTACGGGCTGGCCAAATCCGAGGGCGCGCAGGTGGTCACCGGCGGCGGCGTACCGAAGATGGCCGACAACTATGCGCCCGGCGCCTGGATCGAGCCGACCATCTGGACCGGCCTCGACGACGGCGCCCGCGCGGTGCGCGAGGAGATTTTCGGGCCGTGCTGCCATATCCGCCCCTTCGATAGCGAAGACGAGGTGATCGCCCTGGCCAACGACAGCCACTATGGCTTGGCGACCTCGATTTGGAGCCAGGACATATCCCGCGCCAACCGCGTGGCCAAGCGCGTCGAGGCGGGCATCACCTGGGTCAATTGCTGGTTTCTGCGCGACCTGCGCACGCCTTTCGGCGGCTCGAAACGCTCGGGCATCGGCCGCGAGGGCGGGCTGCACAGCCTCGAATTCTACACCGAGCTCAAGAATATCTGTGTGAAGCTGTGAGGCCCCGAAGGGTGGGCGCGATGACCGTCGGGATAGACCGATGCTTGCTCGATTGATGCCGAAGTCTTGGTCCCGTGCCGCTACGATCGCCCTGGCAGTGGCAGCTTCCACGACGTTCGATGCGCTCGCGCAGACGCCGGTCCCGAGCTTCCACTGCGCTGCCGATCGCCGTTGTCCGGAAATCCTGATCAAGGGCGATCCGCACGCACGCCTGGGCGGCGCGCCGTCGCCGTTCCGCGGCTACGGGGATCCCAGCATCGAATACGATCCTAATACCCGGACTTTATGGCTCGCTTACTCCTGGCTGAACGTGCTGTTGACGCCCAAGGCGGGCCGACCGCATGTCGATTTCGGCGTTGGCACCCATCTCGCCAAAAGCGTCGATGGCGGAAGCTCGTTCACCTATGTCAAATCCATAAACCGGCCGACCAGGCGGCGCGGCGGCTGGGTCCAGCACGAAGTTCCGTCGCTGGTGCGCGAGCGACCGGGCCGCTGGCGGTTCGTCTGGCTCGATTATTTTGATCCCCTTGGCGGCGGCCCGCGCGGCCGTTCGGGCTACCTCCTGGCAACGCAAACAGCGTCTCAACCGAACCAGCTCGGCGGCAGCGCGCGCTTTTGGATCCGCGGCCTCGCCAAGCCATTCGCTGCTGCCCGGTACGATCTCGGCCGCCTGGCGCCGGGCCGGCGCTGCGCGGTACTGACCGAGCCAGCTCTGTTCACGCATCGCGGCCGGAACTACCTCGCTGCCCACTGCATTGTCACCGCGGGCCGCCGCCGGCTACCCAATCGAGACGCCATCCTGCTCTATCGCCATGACGGATCGGGATTCAAATATTTGGGTGTCCTGCTCGATCGCCGCGACGCCCTAGCGCTTGGCGCCGATGTGCTGACCCAGCCCGACCTTGCCGTCGCGCGCAACGGCGACATTATCCTGATCGCCACGCCAAAGCGCCTGCGTGCCGATCCAAAACACCGGGGTTGCGTGGTTTACACCGTCGCCGACTTGGCACGGGCGCGGATGCGCCGGCGCCCGGACGGCACAGCCGAGCTACGAACGCGTATTACGGCTGTGGGCAATGGCCTTGGGCCAGGCTTGTGTACCTATCACGCGGCGAGCGAAACCGGCGTGCTGCTGGTCACCACTAGGTTTCGCCGAATTGGCGGCCGCCACGATATCCTGTTTTCGCTGCGCCGGACCGGCGTTCATCCGTGACCGAGCGCTTTACCGACGTTGACGGCACAATCGCCGTTCTCGCTGGCGCATGCACCGCAAGTTTTGGTCTAGAGCATAATGTTATTAGTTGCACACGCCCTTCGTCGACTCAAAACGGTCGGGCATCAGCCGCGAAGGCGGGCTTCACAGATTCGAATTTTACACCGAGATCAAGAATATCCGCGTGAAGCTGTGATCTCACCTACTGCGATTCTCCGAGATCCAACGGCGGATCCCACTCAGCCTTATCTATGCCAGGCAGCACACGGCCCCACGTATTTCCGTGTTTGTTGTCAGCACCTGTGAAAAACCTAACGATCATGCGGTGTAGCATGTTCATATTGGGCAGAATCCCATGGAATCCCGCAATCTTCGTCATGGCTTTGTCTTGGATTTCCCAATATCCGTAGTCGTCAGGATCGATGCAAACCACCTTGTTTGCCGGAACGAACGCCGGTAGGGCGCCGGGGAGCGGCACGGTTCCATCGCCCGTTTTCGTGCCTTCGTTGAAACGTTGGCTGGAATTGATTTCGAACTCGACATTGCCTGATTGGTCAAGCTTAGACTCGATATACATCCGCGTCTTAGCACCGATTCCAACCACGCAGAGCCAGTCATCGTCACCGAGACCGGCATCGTTCAGCGAGAAATTCTCCAACCGCATCCTGTGTTCGCGCGCTTGTTGCAATATTGCGCTGAATAATCGTTCGGCCTTTTCTCTCGGATTTTTCGGGCTTCTGCCGTGCAATTTGATGAAATCGGTCAATGTGTTGATCAAACCCGGCTGCCAAGCATCAGGCTTTAGAAGATCACCAGGTGCATTGCCCCGGGTTACCAGCGCGCCTGCGAAACTCGGGAGTAGCTGGTAGAGGGCCGGCGTCAACCGCGCGGCTTCGCGGTCACGCGAACCTGCCGCGCCGGTTCCGAGGTCAGCCATGCCGGTGGTGATTTTCAGTACCGGCTCCAGCGAGCCGCGAAATGGCGATGCCAAGCTTACCACCTTACCGACCGGGGCCATTTCCCCGGCACGTTTCAGGTAGCCGGCAATGATGAGCCCGCCCATCGAATGACCGACCAGATTTACCTTGGGATTTTCACGAAATTCGGCGTCGCCATAATAGTGCTTCAATAAAAGCGTACGCTCGATCACCTCCACCACGAACAGGCTCAGTTCGCCTTCGGACGCGTCGAGGGGCAACCGCCAGTCATAGGAAAATGGGAAAACCGGGACCGGTTGATCCTCGACTGGCGTCAAATTGTGCCGAAGTTCTTCGATCAATTCTCGGTATGCAACCTCGTAAATTTGACCCGGCTGCACGCGAGCAGGTTCTTTCAATTCGTAGCGCAAGCTGTCGGGATGCAGTGCCGAACGAACAAAATCCTTCGATCCGCCGAGAACTTTCCAGATCACCTCTGGCGGAAGTGGATATTCGTCAACGAGGTAAGTCGCGGTAATTCCCGGAACGACGATGACAGGATTTGGCAGCGCCATTTTTCATCTCCCAAGGGTCATCGGCAACTCAGTATATCCTATTGATTGTAAAAATCAATTTTTCCTGAACATAGAACGTTGTTTGAATGTTGCCGCATCGCCGGCAAACAAGTAACAAAGTCCGGATGCGATCGAACTCCGACATCCTCATCGACGCTGACGGTACGACCCACGCACCTGCCGGCCCTGACGCCCGCATCGCCTCTTTCGTGCCGTCGATCACCGAGCTTCTGATCGATTTGGGACTGGCCGAAAATCTGGTCGCGCGAACCCAATTTTGCATTCACCCAGCCGACGCCGTGAAGAATATCACGGCCGTCGGCGGCACTAAAAAAGTAGGTATCCCCAAGCTCAAAGACATCGCCCCCACTCATGCCGTCCTCAATATCGATGAAAACACAAAGAAGATGGCCGAAGCCCTGCGCGCGTTCGTACCGAGCGTGATCGTCACCCACCCGATCGAGCCGCGCGACAATTTCGCGCTCTACCGTCTGCTCGGTGGTATCTTCGGCAAATCGCGCGAGGCCGAGGCCCTGTGCACCCGCCTGCTGACCGCGATGTCGGACCTCGAAGCCTTTGCCCGCGATCTTCCGGTTGTCCGGGTTTGCTATTTCTGCTGGAAGGATCCGTGGATGACGGTCAGCCGCGATACCTACATCGCGCGGACCCTTGCGCTGGTGAACCTTGAGAGCGTGCGCCACGACGACACGGTTCGCTATCCCGAGGTTGTGATCGACGAGGCCCTGTTCGAGGAGACCGATCTGTTCCTCTTTTCAAGCGAGCCGTATGCGTTCTCGCCGGAGGAAATCGCTGCCTTCGCGAAAGCACACGGGCTGCCGCCAGAAACCTGCCTACCCATCGATGGAGAATATACGTCCTGGTATGGCAGCAGGGCGATCGCCGCGATGGCCTATCTGCGCCGCTTTACCGAAACTCTGCCTCACCCGTGAGCCCTGCTATCATCGGAAACTGACGTGTCTCAAAATGGGAGGGCCTGATGGCGCAGCTTGAAGGTAAACGGGCCGTCGTGACCGGGGCAGCAAGTGGCATCGGCCGGGCTGCCGCTTTGCTGTTCGCTGGCGAGGGCGCGCGCCTGGTTGTCGTCGACCAGGCGGCCGAGGAGCTTGGCGAGCTCGCCGCCGAAATCGAGGAGGCCGGCGGCAGCGCCGTGATGCTGACCGGCGATGTCGCCGAGGAGGCCACCGCCGAGAGGATCGTTGCAGCCTGCACCGGCGAATTCGGTGGTATCGATATCTACTATGCCAATGCCGGAATCAGCGGCGAAATGCTACCGCTCACCCAATACAGCACCGAGGCGATCGAGCGCGTGCTCGCGGTAAACCTGCTGGGGCCCATGCTGGCGATCAAATTCGCTTGCCCGGCGATGATCGAAGGCGGCGGCGGCTCGATCGTCATGACGGCCTCGGTTGCCGGCCTCGGCGGCAATGCCGGCCCCGCAGTCTACAGCGCGACCAAGGCCGGGGTCATCAATCTGGCCAAGAGCGTGGCGAGCGAGCTGATCGGCACCGGCGTCCGCATAAACGCGATCTGTCCCGGTTTAATCGAAACCGGCATGACCAAGTTCCTTTTCGACCACGCCCGCGAGCGGGGCACAATCGACAAGGTCGGCCAGTTGAACCCTCTGGCCCGCCACGGCGCGCCCGAAGAAATCGCCGCTGTTGCCCTGTTCCTGGCCAGTGACGCCTCCTCCTACGTCAACGGTCACGCCATTGTCGTCGATGGCGGCCTCTCGGCGAGCCTGCCCTTCGCCCCCGCCCACGTCCTGCGGGCGGACACTAAGGGTTATGTGAAACGTTGACGAATTAAACCGGAGAC
This sequence comes from Alphaproteobacteria bacterium, assembly GCA_027295145.1. Lineage (GTDB taxonomy): Bacteria > Pseudomonadota > Alphaproteobacteria > JAPULJ01 > JAPULJ01 > JAPULJ01. The sequence continues at coordinate 10,502 of JAPULJ010000002.1, forward strand.
TAAACCGGAGACAGTATACCTATTTTACCAACAAATAAGTATACTGTCTCCGGTTTAATTGTCGCGTGCTCTCGGCCGTTTAAGTCGGCACGCCGAGGCCCGGCCAGATGACGCGCCCGGCTTCGATTTCGCCCATGAACCATTGGTGATAGCCGCGCGCCAGCATCCATTCGATACGATCGCCGCGCCAAAATATCTTTTTGAGCTCGATACCGGCGCCGGCGAGGTCGGCGACAAACGCGCGAGCGCGCGTGACGTCGTCGCGGCAGATCGCCATCTCGCGCATGCGCTTCAGCCAACCCGCCAACCGCTCGTGGCGAGCCTTGTCGAATGGTACATTGAGGGCCTTGACCGCAACCAGGTGCGGAAACAGTGCGATATCGGCGATCGAGAACGCCCCGCACACGAAGTCGCCGCCCCCCAGATCGCGCTCCAGTGCATCGTAGACCTGGCCTAGATCGGACCGGGCAGCCTCGAGCAGGCCCGCCGGCATGGTGTCCGGACGGTCCATGAAGTGCCAGTAGGAGATGTCGACCAAGATCGGATCGATGGTGTCGTCGGCGCAGCGCTCCCACGCGCGCGCGCGCGTGTCGCGGGCTCGGCCGGGTAGACCGGATGTTCGGGATAGACGTGCTCCAGAGAGGCGACGATGTCAGCGGAATTTACCACCACCAGTTCACCGTCGACCAATACGGGCACCTCGACCCTTCCGTTGACCGCTACGAGGAGGTCGTGGTTGGCAAGGTCAAGCCCGTCCAGGGTTTCGTATTCTAGACCTTTGAAGTCGAGCACCATCCTCACTTTGCGGGCGAACGGGCTGAACGCATTGTCATAGAGTTGCATAACACGGCTCTCCTGGCGGCGATGCCGCACGCGGAGCCGCCCGCAGGATCGCTCGCCATTATAGAACGAAAGCGCCGCTATCCTATCCCGCTTGGCGAGCCGCACCGTAGCCGCTGGCGAAAACCGCCGGCGGGAAGTTGGCCGTAACGCTGGTTCCCTTGCCGAGCTCGCTTTCGATCGAGAGCGTACCGCAGTGGAGTTCGACGAGGCCCTTGCTGAGCGGCAAACCGATTCCGGTCCCGGGTTCGCTGACGGTCTCCGCGCCGGCGACCTGTCCGAACGGTTCGAGCACCTTGGGGATATCCTCTGGCCGGATGCCGATGCCGTCATCGCTCACCACGATGCTCACGCCGTCGTCCTGGAGCACCGATAGGCTCACATTTCCGCCCCGGCGTGAGAACTTGACCGCGTTCGACAGTAGGTTAAGCAGGATCTGCGTCACCGCGCGCTCGTCAGCAACCAGACGGCACTGGACCGGCACCTCGGTGTGGATACGCACTTCACGCTTCTCCGCCATCATGGCGACCATCGCAATGCTACGTTCGACAACGCCGTGGAGATCGACCTCCTCGATGCGCATCTCGTAGCCGCCGGCCTCAACCTTTGAGAGATCGAGTATATCGTTGACCAAATCGAGCAGATGCAGGCCGCTGCGGTGAATGTCGGCAGCGTAGCCGAGATACTTTGGATTGGAGACCGGGCCGGCCATCTGCTCTTTCATGAACTCGGAGAAGCCGATGATGGCGTTGAGTGGTGTCCGCAACTCGTGGCTCATTCTGGCAAGGAAAGAAGATTTTGCCCTGCTCGCCTCCTCGGCGGTCTCTTTGGCCTCCTGTAGGCTCTGCTCGGCTGCCTTCTTGTCGGTAATGTCGATCATGACGCCGCGCAACTTGGCGGGCGCCGCCTCGGTTGGAAGCACCGTGACGAGATCGTGAATCCACACCAACCGCCCATCGGCGGCTACCATGCGGTACTCCATTTCGTGGTCTTCGCCGCGTTCTGTGGCCGCTTCGCAAAACCCAACGGCATAGTCGCGATCTTCGCGATACATGCTATCAACCCAGAAATTCTCGGCGTACCAGTCGGCCAGGGGGTAGCCAAATAGATCGACGGCCTGCGGTCCGACATAGGTGAACCGCATCGTGCCGACGTCAAATTCCCAAGGCACCACCCAGCTAGTTTCCAGAAGTTGGCGAAATTGCTCGCGGCTGGCGGCGAGTTCGGCCCGATTTCGCACATGATTGGTGATGTCGGTAAAGGTTGAAACAAGGAAACCTTCATCAGTGCGCCGATTGTGAAATTGAATCCACCGCCCGTTGCCGAGCTCTAGTTCAACACTCTTCTCGCCGGCGTAAAAGCCCCGCAACCGTTCCGCCATCCAGGCGTCTTTCTCGTCCTCCTCGACTGCATACCAGCCACGGTCGAGCCCGGCGCGTATCATGTCTTCGAAGCGGGCACCAGGGACGATAATTTTGCCGGTCGGCGCGTCGATCTCGCGATAGACCCGGTTGCACCTGACAAGGCGGTCGTCCTGGTCGTACACCGCGAACCCGTCGGACAGATGGTCGAGCGAGCGTTCGAGTTCGAGCCGCGCTTCGTTCGCGTTCTTTTCGGCGGCGCGTAAGCGAATGAGCAGGGTTACGATGCTGTGGGTCATGACAGGCGTCAGCAACAGCGGGACAAGTATCGGCAGCATGATGGCAATCGGATCGGAAAATTTATCCGGGACCGCAACTAAATAGAGCCCATAGCAAAAGCTGGCAGAAGCCGCCACGCTCACGGCGGTTAGAATCAGTGATGCCTTGAAAACGCCAAGATCGACGACGGACCAAGTGAAGCCGGCGATCCGTGGCGTCGGATTCGCCTTGGTGGTTTGGATTGCTTCGCGGTCCGTCGCTGGCCCGTCCATCCAACTCCCCCGGCTGCAAGGCGGCGCCGTATTTTCTACAAAATCCCGGCGCCGCGAGGCGGCCTTGCTTCGGGTTCAGTATCGCCGAATATTCTTTAACAATTTATTAACCTAAACGTTTTGTTAACTTTAATTTACGATCGGGCGAGGCGGAGGATTTCCTTTGTACCCCGGCCGTCGCGAACAAGGCTTCATCCGTGTATTCCCGTCTCCCATGATCGAGCTATTACCCAAAAATTCAGGCGCTTACGTGTTTTTCTTCAACCTGTATGAGCCGATCCGCTTGGACATCGCCACACTAGGTTTTCCGCTGGCGGCGCCCGGCGCCTACGCATATTGCGGCAGTGCGCGGGGGCCGGGCGGCCTACGGGCCCGTATCGCCCGCCACCTGCGGCCGGACAAACCCCTTCATTGGCACATTGACCGGCTGACCGCGGCCGGGCGGCTAACAGCTATTGCTTATGCCATCAAGGGCTCGGAATGCGCCCTGCTCGACCGGCTCCTTGCCGGGGCCAACGCGTCGGTTCCGATCCCGGGGTTTGGCAGTTCGGACTGCCGGCGTTGCCCCTCGCATCTGGCCCGCATCGAAATGGCGCCGGAAGCCGCTCTCTTGCTGCCGTCCGTTACCCGGGGCGGGGAAATTGCGGTAATGTCTGTCAGCGCTTGGATGGGCCGACAGTAATCCGCGACGCCGCTGCGCACTTATCAGGCTGAGCATTTATCTGGGAGACAGCAATGAGGTTCGAGCCTTGGCGGGTGTTGCTTGCGCCGGCGCTCGCCGGGCTGCTGGCCCTGGTGAGCACCACCCCGCCGGTGAGTGCGGTGCCGCCGTTCGACTATCCCCCGGGTGGCGGCAAGGAAAAATCACCCAAGGGCGGCGAGAAAGGGAGCAAACCGGGAAAAAAGGGCGAGAAAGGCGAAATAAAGGGAGAGAAAAAAGGCGGCGACCGAGCTGGGAAAAAGGGTGAAAAAGGAGAGAAGGGAGGGAAGAAGGGTGGCAAAAAAGAAGGCAAGGGCAAGGGCTCGGCGGTCTTCGTCGCCACGACAGGACTGGTTCGCCGGACCCCAATCAGCCGCTCTCCCAGCGGCGAGGCGCGGCCGCCCTGGCGGCTGGTCGAGATCACCAAGGTCGGCTTCAAGGTCAATCCAAAAGCGGGCACGAAAGTGACCGTGGTTCCGCTCACAACCAAGGCTCCGTCATTCTCGCTTTCGGTGGTCGACAGCGCCCAGAAACCGGCCTGCGGGCAACCGCGCAAGCCCTGGTTCTCGGTGCTGCTCACGTCCGTCGACAGCCCTCAACTCAAGACCATCGATCCATGGCCATATCGCGGCGAAGACGTCCCGATCGACGTCGCCGTCCTTTTTCCCGAGGTCAGGGGCGCCAGGTTCATCGCGCGCAAGCAAGTACCTCAATCGGATATCCCGGGCGGATTCCTGCAGCGCACTGTGCACGGCGCCATCGACCTCGACGGCGACGCCAAGGCCGACGTTCTGATTCTGCAATATTGCTGGTCCGATCCGAAGTTGATATTTCCCGAATGTAACGCCGTCACCGGGCGCGTCTACCGGCGGGTGAAAGGCAAGTGGAAGCTGATCGGCAAGCCGACACCGTGCTGAGTAAAGCCCCGCATACAGGCAATGAGATCAGTGTAATTCCGCGCCGAAGGACAATGCGCTAGGCTGGCCCTTATCGGAAAGGCGGGCACGACGACCACCAAGGAGAGATTCAATGGGCTCCCCGTCAGTAGGCACAATGATGCCGTTAAATTTCCAGAAATGGATTGCGGAGCATCGCGAGGAACTAAAGCCCCCCGTCAGCAATGCGGTGGTATGGACCGACACTGATTTCATCATCATGGTCATCGGCGGCCCCAACCAGCGCACCGACTTTCACGACGACCCTCACGAGGAGTTCTTCTACCAGCTCGAGGGCGACATGGTGCTGCGTCTCGCCGACAATGGCAGGCTGCGCGACATGCCAATCCGCGAGGGCGAAATATTTCTTCTGCCGCCGCACGCGCGGCATTCCCCCCAGCGGCCGGTGGCGGGCAGCGTCGGCTTGGTCATCGAGCGCCAACGGCCTGCGGGTCTCATGGACGGCTTCGAATGGTACTGCTTCGAATGCGGCAACCTGCTCCACCGGGTCGAAATTCATGTCAAGAGCATCGTCGACGACCTGCCACCTCTCTTCGAGCCGTTTTACGCCGACCAGATGGCGCGTACTTGCAAGAAGTGCGGCGCGATCCATCCCGGCGCCATCGGCCCCGAAGCCGGCAGCCTGCCGGCCGACTGAGGGCGAAGCGGTGACTTCCTCCGTGCCGGCGGGCGACAAATCGTGGGCCGGCTCGAAGGCCTCCATCTAAGTGCAAACCGTCCTCGACATCGTTCTGCCGGTATTCGGATTGATCCTCGCCGGATATGGCATTGCCCGGACACCACTGTTGGACGAGAGCGGGATCAAGGGTCTCAACAATTTCGTCTTCTACGTCGCCATCCCGGTGTTGCTGTTCCGCAGCATGAGCCAGCTATCGATACCCGATACGATTGATCCACTGATGCCGGTCGCCTACTTCTCGGCCGCCGCGATCGTTTTTGCCGGCGGTCTTCTTGCAGCGCGCGCGATTTTCAAACTCCCGCTTGACGAAGCAGCCATGATGGCGATGGGCTGTACCTATTCCAATCTCATCCTGCTAGGCGTCCCCCTGGCCTTTCTCGCATTCGGCGACGAAGGCCTGCTGGCCATACTGCTGATCATCAGCTTTCACCCGCTTATCCTGATTACGCTAACCACCATCATCATCGAATTGGCGCGCGGGCACGGCGAGCGTGGCGGCAAGGTCTTACTCACTTCGCTCGGCGCGTTGTTGCGCAACCCAGTGATTATCGGCATGGCCGCGGGATTGCTGTGGGGCGTGACCGGGCTCGGCCTGCCCAAACCTATCGCCAACATGGCCGATCTCCTCAAAGCGGCGGCCTCGCCGACCGCATTGTTCGCGGTGGGCGCCTCGCTCGCCGGCTTCACGATCAGGGGCGATGCGGCGCAGAGCGCGACAATGATCCTGGTCAAGCTCTTCGTCCTGCCAGCGCTGGTCTGGGTCATGTGCACGCAGGTGTTCGGCGTCGGGCCGCTATGGACCGCGGTAGCGACGCTGTCGGCGGCAATGCCGGTTGGGGTCAACGCATTCCTGCTGGCCAGCGCATACAACACCTACGTGGCGCGTTCAGCCACCGCGGTTCTGATTTCGACGGCGCTTTCGGTATTGACGGTCGGCGCGCTGATCGCCTTTCTCGGCCCGGTGCGGTAGCAGGGCATGGATCATCATTTATCATCACGAATTTTGCCATTGACCTTGCGGTGTTGGAAGGAACCATATTTACACCAAGCCTTGTCGACACCCTCTAGCTAACGAGTACCAAACATGAGCCAAGCCACCGCCGAAGCAGTGAATGCCGAGCAGATCGAGTTCTGGAACGAAGTCCAGGGCGATAAGTGGGTCCGCCTGCAGGACCGCATTGACGCCATGCTCCAGCCGGTCGGCCAAGCCGCAATCGAGCAGCTGTCCTTACGTCCCGGCGAACGGGTGCTCGATGTCGGATGCGGCTGCGGCACAACCACCATGAAATTGGCCGAGCAGGTCGGCTCGGGTGGCGGCGCGCTCGGAGCCGATATTTCGCGGCCGATGCTGGCCCACGCAAAAGACCGCGCTGGCACATCCGGTAGCATCGCCAGCTTCCTCGATGCCGACGCCCAGACCCACGATTTTGGGGACGCTTCCTTCGACGCTGTATTCTCCCGCGTCGGCGTGATGTTCTTCAAGTCGCCCGATGCGGCGTTCGCGAACCTCCGTCGCGCGGTGAAACCTGGTGGCCGCATGACCTTTGCGTGCTGGCGCGAGCGCGCCGATAATCCCTGGCTGGTGACGGCAATGAAGATCGCCGGGCAGTATATCGAACTGCCCCCGCCGCCCGAAATCGGTGAGCCAGGGCCTTTTTCCTTCGCCGATGAAAGTCATGTGCGCCCGATCATCGAGGGCGCCGGATGGGCCGACGTCGGCTTCGAGCGCTTCGATACCGCGCTCCACATCGGCTCCGACGCCGAGGACGCGGCCAAGTACATCATGCAGATGGGTCCCGCTTCGCCGCTGGTGGCCGAGGCCGATGAAAAAACGAAAACCGCGATATTCGCCGATCTCCAAGCGGCGCTCGCGCCCCATGCCGGCCCGCAAGGCGTCCGCATGGATGCCAGCATTTGGATCGTCTCCGCCAAACAGGGGTAAGCGCCGAGTAAGCTGCAGCCAAAGGATAGAGGATGAGCGAGCAATCCCCCCTGTGGCCCGCGCGGCTGCACCATATCCGAATCGATTCCGGCGACCCCGGCACGATGACCGCTTTCTATCGGCGCGGCTTTGGCTATTCCGAAGATGAGATCGGCGAGGGCGTGACGCTGCTCAGCGGCGGAGCGCGGCAACTCCTCATCGGCAGGGGCAAGTCCGGCACTCTGCCTTTCATGGGTTTCGCTCTGGACGATCCGGCTCAGCTCGACGCCTACCGCGCTTTCCTGCAGACCAAGGGCTTCAATCTGCAACCCTCGCCCTCGCCGCTGTTCGGCGATGAGGCCTTCGCCCTTGACGATCCAGACGGCCACGCGGTTGTTTTCGGCCTGCCGATGGAACCGGACGAGGATTACGATCGGCTGCCGGGCCGCCTGCAGCACGCGGTCGTCGCCACCAAGCATCTCGACAAGATGGCGGGCTTCTATATCGACGGGCTCGGCTTCAACGTCTCGGATTGGGTCGAAGAGGAAGACGGCTCGCCAACCGCCTTTTTCGTACGCTCCGATGCCGAACATCACAGTTTTGCTGCCTTCCGCGCCGACGGCCAGCGCTTCGACCACCACGCCTACGAGGTCACCTGCTGGGACGATATTCGCGACTGGGCCGACCATTTCGCGGCAATCGAGGTGCCGATCTGGTGGGGGCCGGGACGCCACGGGCCGGGCAACAACCTCTTTTTTATGGTCGAGGACCCGGACGGCAATAAAGTCGAGCTATCGGCCGAACTCGAACACATGCACCGCCACATGCCCCACCGCACCTGGAAACATGAGGAACGCACGCTGAACCTGTGGGGCAACGCCTGGATGCGGACTTAGCGGACAGAATCCACTAGCTTGGTATTACTCCTGGTCCTGATCCCGCGTCGCACTCCAGGATTTGGAAGTTCCCTGCACCATGTGGCGCAGATTCTCAACGCCCGCCGGTTCCTCGAAGAACAGCGTACGCTTAGCGGCCATCTCGGTCATGTCCTGGGTCACATACATGATCGTGTCTTCGTCGCCCGTTGCCTCATGTTCATGATAGGCCCAGGCTGGGCAGACGATTGTGTCGCCGCGCTTATAGGGGAATCGCGTGCCCTCCACCGTGGTGAAACCGGTACCCTTTAGGTAGTGGTAAATTGCAACCGAGTTGTGCCGGTGGTTGGGCACGACCTCGCCCGGATGGATCAACTGTACGCCGATGAATATGCCGGGTGAGGCCCCTGCGAGGTCGCCGTGATCCTCGTTGACCAACGAGACGAAACGCCGCTCGGCGTGGCGAAGCGGATCCCTGCCCAGCTCCTCCAGCGTTTCCATTACGTCTTCGCCCGACCATTTGGCTGGCCGCACATTGTGGTGCCGGACGCGCTTGAAGTACTCGTCTGCCGTGAGCACCCGGGCATTATCGAAGCCCGGCTCGTTGCGTCTTTTTGCCCCGGTATTTGGTTCGGCTTTCGCCGCTGGCTTGACCTTCGCACCTTGTTTGCCCATCGACGCCTCCCGCTGATTCTTCGCCCGCATGGCGGTTTATCCTAGCATGAAAGCCTCTTTGCGCATGAACGGCTTCGCGGCGGCCCGGCGCCATTATCCGAATAGCACCCGATAGACCGGCGCCTTACGCTGCGCCCGCATCGAGCGGGTGGAGGAGATCATGGCGCGTCCAATCGTCCCCCCCGCGCAGGGAGATCCGCTCCCGCGAACCGGTGAACTCGAAGAAAGGCTCGAGATAGCTCGTTAGAACCGGCCAGGGATCGCTTTCGCCCGCCTCCGCCGCGCGTGCCAGTTCGGCCGGGTCGGAGACCGCTGGCTTTAAAATGCCTCCGCCGACGGCCGAAGGTCGATTTCCTGTGACCAGCACGAACGATCCTGGCCAATAAGCCCGAGATAGGCATCGGCAATCGCCTCGGGGTCGAGGCAGGTATCACGTGCGGCGCCGAAACGGTCGCGCGCCTGCGGCCCCCAAATCATACCGTCGATGACGACATGGGCAACGTGTATCCCCTCTTTGCCGTACGCCCGGGCCAGCGACTGGGCAAGCCCGCGCAAAGCGAACTTCGACGAGGCGAAGGCCGCAAACCCCGCGCCGCCGCGGATCGAGGCGGTTGCGCCAGTCAATAGGATAGCCCCGCCGCCGGCCTTCAGCATGCCGGGCACGACCGCGCGGGCGCCGATCATGGCACCCAGGCAATTGACCCGCCATATCCCCTCGAACTCCTCGGGCGAGGTTTCGTGGAATGGCTTGATCAGGAGCTGACCAGCGTTGTGGATGAAGACCGAAATCTCGCCGAGTTTCTCGCGAATGCGTGCGACGGTCCGCCCGACCGCGCCGGCGTCGGTGATATCGCAGGCATGATAGTGAAATCCGCCGCTTGCGGGGAGCGCCGGGCCGACAAAACTCTCCGAGCGCGCGAGACCGGCCACCGTGTATCCCGCCTCCAAAAACTTGCTACACAAAGCCGCGCCGAGCCCCGGTCCGGCGCCCGAGACGAGGGCAACACCCTTGTCTGAATTCTTACCCGCCATCATTCAAAGGAATCCCAGCAGAGCCAGGGCAAGCACGACATGCACCGCCCAACCCCCTGGGAACGCCGATGTGCGAACGAGCGCGTTGGCAGGTACCTGCCTCGAGCGCTCGGCCAATAACGGCTGTAGATTGCGGTCGGGCGAGAGTTGACCCTCGAGCCGACAACCCCGCACACGGCCATGCGGTTAGGCATGTAAGGAATCCAGAACAACGAGGTCATGAGCGCAGTAAGGATCAGCCAGAACATTTCCTGTGACATGTCGACTTCCATTGCGAAAGGTTAGTGTGTTTTGGAAGAAGGTGTGTGTTGGTTGGAGCAAATCGCGCGCCGTCTTCCTTCTTCGCCGGAGCCACCGGGTTGTTGTCGCGGGTTGGTTGAATTGAAACATTCTATTAGTAGATAGTATGTCAACCCTCAACAACTGAGAGCGAGAGCTATTTTGGCCAAGACCGATTGCGGTCCGGGCCGCCCAAGGGGCATAATCAAGGCGCTGCGCTCACCTGTCACCCAGGCGTAGCGCGCGAAGCATTCCGCATCATTCGAATGAAACGGAGGCTTGGACATGGTGATCGCAACCGCAGCGAAGACTTCGCCAAGGATGAACCCGACCAGCGCAGCAACCAGTGCGCCACGGACCCGAGGCATCCACCATCTCGCTCTCAATACCGACGATATAAAGATGACAACCGACTATTATGTCGATGTTGTCGGCATGAAGCTGGTCCATGCGATGAAGATTCCATCAGGGCTCGGCACCGGTGAGGGCAACCGCGGCAACCCGCCTTTCGAGAATTTACGGCACTACTTTTTTGACATGGGCCAGGACAGCCTGCTCGCCTTCTTCGAGATGCCGAAGGGGGCCAAGGAGAAAGGCGACCGCGACGCTCTCGCCGGTATGCAGCACGTCGCCTTCTCGGTTACGCCCGAAGAGTTCGCATCGCTTCAGGAACGCCTGAAGGCGCGCGGCGACGAAATCATAGGGCCAGTCGAGATTTTGCCGGACCTTTATTCGATCTATTTCTTCGACCCCAACGGCATCCGCCTCGAAGCCTGCTGCCACCCAAAGGAGGGAGCGCATCCCAACGTCGTCGGCGGTGTCGCCCAAAGCCGGGCTGACGCCAGGGCCGAACTCCAGACCCTAACGGGCGATACAGGATGGCTCGAAAAACGCCTTTCCGGCTTCGAGGACTAGGGCACGATCTTCGACAATCTCCGCAACGACCGCCCGACGCCCCCAGAGATCATGAACCAATTCTCCCCGCACGGAACACCCGCAACACCCACAGCCCGGCGGTGAAGAGCAGCAGCGCCCCAGCCTGGTGTAGCGCCCCCAGCCATACCGGCACAAAGAGAACAAGCGTGGCAACGCCGAGAAAGGCCTGCAGGTTGGCCACCAACATCAACGCCGAGCAGGACAGCCGCAGTGCCGGATTGAGCCGCGCCGCCCGCGACGCGCCCCAGAACAGGTAGACTGCCAGCAGAGTGGCGATGGCTAGAATCCGGTGAGTGAACTGCACCGTCACCGGGTTCTCGAAGAGGTTCAGGACACCGAGCTCGGCGCGCCACAGATCGGGCGGCACAAGCCCCTCGCCCATCTTGGGGAAAGTATTATAGATAAGCCCGGCATCGAGCCCGGCGACGAAGGCGCCGACAACGAGGGTGGCGCAAATCATCACGAACAGAACCCCGGCATAGCCACGCAGCCAATGCGGCACTTCCCCCAATCCTTCTTCCCGCGACAATAGACTCCAGGCCGTCCATATGAGGGCGCCGTAAATCACCACCGCCAGAGCCAGGTGGGCAGCGAGCCTGTACTGGCTAACCGAAGGCCGGTCGACGAGCCCGCTTTTGACCATGACCCAACCGAGCAGGCCCTGCAGGCCGCCCAGCACGAACAGCGTCACTAACCGCGGCCACAACCCCCGGTCGATCCGCCCGCGCAGCCAGAACCACAAGAACGGAAGGAGGAAGGCGAGCCCGATCAGCCGACCCCATAGACGATGCAGATACTCGAGCCAGAAGATTGCCTTGAACCCGGCGAGCGTCATCCCGGCGTTCTTTTTCTGGTATTCGGGAAACGCCTTGTAACGCTCGAACAGCTCCTGCCAT
>JAPULJ010000020.1 GCA_027295145.1 Alphaproteobacteria bacterium
AGCAACGGTATCGTTCTGGTCCCGGAAGATCGCAAGAAGCAGGGTTATATTCCGCTGCTGTCAGGTAGTCTTAACGTGGCGCTTACCGATCTCAATCGCGTGAGCAGCGCCGGTGTCCTGAGGGCGGCAACATGTCGTAATCTCGCGGAGACCACGACAGAGCCGCTAGGGTTTTCACCGCAGCGACTTGACCAGCCGGTATTGAACCTCTCCGGAGGCAATCAGCAAAAATTGGTGGTTGGCAAGTGGTTGCACCGTCGTCCTCGTGTCCTGTTGTTGGATGAGCCTACTCGTGGTGTCGATATTGGCGCCAAGGCGGAATTGTACGCCGCCATTCGCCGTCTTGCCGATCAGGGAATAGCCGTCATACTTGTTTCATCTGAATTGGAAGAAGTCGTCGAACAATCAGACCGTATTCTCGTTCTTGCCAAGGGCAGGATCGTGGCTACGCTCGATCAGAAAACAGCGAGTATTGAACGCATATTGTCTCTCATTTTTGCCGTGGAAGGTACGGCATGATTTCCAATGAGAACATAAGACGAGAGCCCAATTACGCCTTGCGGTTTTTGAAGCGACATACGATTGGGGTTGTAGCCATTATCCTGGTCGTCATTGTAACAGCGAGCAATCCAGCGTTTCTGTCTTATTCAAATATCACGAATATTTTCTCTCAGTATGCGCCGGTTGGATTGATGGCAATCGGCATGACGTATGTCATTATTGCCGGTGGTTTCGACTTATCCATCGCAGCTATTTTCTCGCTAAGCGCGGTAGTGGCGGCGGTCGTAGCGCTACACATGTCACCTGTATTGGCCTTCCTGGCGGCTGTGCTTGCCGGTAGTTTTGTCGGTTATGTGAATGCGGTACTCATAACGCGATTTGAAGTCAATCCATTCGTGACAACGGTCGGGACCGGATTCATCGTCACCGGAGTGACCTATGTCCTGACCGGCAATGAAGCCTTCGTTGTGGAAAATTCGGCGTTCGAAATCCTGGGTTCGGGTCGTTTATTAGGCTTCCCTTATTCGGGAATGGTTTTGGTGGTTATACTCGTAGCTGCAGGATTTGCGCTCTCGCGAACGATCTATGGGCATGTGATATATGCCGTTGGCGGAAATCCTGAAGCCAGCCGTCTATCCGGCTTGCAAGTCAATGTCATCGTTGGCAGCACATACGTAATTCTTGGCTTATTGTCGGGAATTGCCGGATATATCTCCGCCTCTCAATTGAGTTCCGCTCAAGCGAATATGGACCCGAATGTCCTATTTGACGTGCTCACAATCGTCATCGTTGGCGGGACACCCTTAGGGGGCGGGATTGGCTCCATCGGCAAAACGATACTCGGTCTTATCATCATCGTCACGATCAGTAACGGATTCGTGCTGCTCGATATCAATCCATTCTACCAAAACATTATCAAGGGAACCCTGATCGTCGGGGCTCTTGTCCTTGATTCGGTTGTAAGACGAAAAGCGTAAATCCTCTCGTAACCACAGCAACTTAGGTGCGCCCGGTCTGAAAAGGAAGGCAGAATATGACAGAACAAGAATTTACACTCGAAGAAGCGACAATTGATGAAGTGCATGCCGCGTTCAAGTCGGGCGCTCTAACAGCGAAGGCGCTGGTGACGGACTACCTTGAGCGAATTGAGGCGGTGGATAAATCGGGTCCAGCTCTAAATTCCATTATCAATATAAGTCCAATCGCGTTGGAAGAGGCTGAGGCACTGGATGCCGAGTATAAGAATAGCGGCGAGTTTCGCGGCCCTCTGCACGGCATACCCATAGTCGTGAAAGACCAAGTCGAAACCAAAGACATCGTAACGACTTTCGGTTCAATCGCACAGGATGGCTATAGGCCAAAAGAGGATGCAACAATAATCAAGAAGCTGAAAATAGCCGGTGCGATAGTTCTGGCTAAGACCGCTCTGCCGGATTTTGCTACCTCGTGGTTCGGATTCTGCTCCCAGATAGGAGAGACCAAAAACCCATATGTTCTGGCACATGATCCCGGCGGCTCAAGTAGTGGTACGGCCGCAGCTGTTTCCGCTAACCTAGCGACGATTGGTATCGGTGAGGATACAGGCGGCTCAATCAGGCTGCCGGCGAGTTTCACGAATCTTGTCGGTGTCCGTGTAACGCCCGGCCTCATAAGCCGTAATGGATTGTCTCCACTCGTGGTTTTCCAGGATACGGCAGGCCCGATGACCCGCACCGTGAGGGATGCGGCGATTCTCTTGGACGCCCTTGTCGGCTACGATTCGGCCGACGAATACACAGCCGCGGCGCTTATTGCGGGCCACAAAGGCAGTTATGTAGACGCGCTTGACGCCAAGAGTTTGAAAGGCGCCAGATTGGGCGTGATCAGTAACGCTTTTGGGTCCGATGATGACCCATCCTCAGCTGCGGTTAATCGTGTGATGAAGCAAGCGATGAACGCTGTAACGGCTGCCGGCGCCACATTGGTGGATATCGAGATACCCGATCTCATGGATCACATTCTCGAGACATCCTTGTACCTCACGCACTCCCGGCACGATATCAACAAGTTTTTCAAGTCCCGTCCTGACATGCCAACAGGGTCCCTTGAAGAGATACAGGCTGAAAATAAATTTCATCCCACTCTCGATCTTCTCGTCGACATATTCGGGGGGCCGGAGAAGCCGGAAGATGATCCGGACTATTACCGCAAACTCGCGGCGCGCGATGAGTTTCAACGCCTTGTCGTCGGTATATTCGGGAAGAACGAACTCGACGCCTTTGTATTCCCGTCTGTCCAGGTATTGCCGCCGACTAAGCAAGATGTGCGCGATGGAAAACATTTATGTTTGGAGTTCCCCACCAATACGTTGATTGCTTCGCAAACTTGGATGCCTTCAATTTGCCTTCCCGCCGGGTTTAGCGAAGAAGGATTGCCTGTCGGCATGGAGCTTGTCGTTCTGCCGTTCCACGAGCCTGACCTGTTCCGATTGGGATACGGGTTCGAACAAGCCACGAAGTTCCGCCGCGCACCGACGTTCAAAGAATAAGCTTGAGCAGGTTCGTTTGTCGGTAATGACCAACTCCGTCCTGCGTTACCATAGTCAATCCCGAAGCGGGATCGGCAGGACGCATCCATGCCGCAAGCATCGTTTAGGACTCAGAACAGGCCGGGTGCGGCCCCCGGATAAACGGCCTCAACGGTTGTCTCGAAAGTCCAATCGGCGCACACTGGCGGTCGGGTAGGACACGGGGCTCGGCCAACGGTGGCGAGCACGTCGCGCGGTGTCGGGTCCATGGGAGGCCAATATGAGAAATTGGACCGTGGGACGCAGCAAGGATTGCGACATCATCATCGATTTCCCGACCGTATCGCGCCGCCATGCCAACTTCAAAGAAGCCGGCATGGACATCGAGGTTCGCGATCTCGGCAGCACTGGCGGCACGCACGTCCTGCAGGACGGGAGCTGGGCCCGGGTAGAGCGGGCCACGCTCGCGCCCGACGACTCGATCCGGCTCGGCGACTACAAGACCACGACGCGCGCGCTGCTGGCGACCGCCGGGATCGAATTTGGTGCCGGCGGTAACGAACGTACGACCGACACTACTAGGCGGCCGAGGGTGTACGAGCCCTAAGCGTGGGGCCGGGCTTATAAAGGGAACTTCGATCGATGGCGGTAATGTTGGAGTTTATCCGGCGCGAAGCGCTGGCGGTGGGGCTTGCGTTGGCGCTGTCGATGGTGACAGCATTGCCTGGCGCTTCCGTTTCGCGGGCGGCGGCGGACAAGGAGAATACAATCGTTCTGACCACCAAATATGGCCGAACGATTATTAAGCTCCGCCCCGACCTGGCGCCGGAGCATGTCGCGCGTATTAAAAAATTGACCCGCGAGAAATTCTACGATGGCCTCAAGTTCCACCGCGTGATGGAAGGCTTTATGGCCCAGACCGGCGATCCTCGGGGCAATGGCACCGGCGGTTCGAAATATCCCGACCTCCCGGCGGAATTTACCCAAACGCCCTTCAAGCGCGGCACCCTCGGCATGGCTCGCTCGTCGGACCCCAACAGCGCCAATTCACAGTTTTTCATTGTCTTTGCGCGGGCCGAGCATCTCGATGGTCAGTACACGGTCTTCGGCGAGATTGTCTCGGGCATGGAATTCATCGACGCGCTCCGCACAGGACCGGCTTCGCGCGACGGCGTGGTCGACGAACCGGACGTGATCGAAACCATGCGTCTCGCCAATAGCGCCAAAAAGTAGGCGCGCTGCGTCTTCCGACGATCTATGCTTCTACGCGGGTTTGGACAGACGGAGAAGCGATCACCATGCCGCCGGCGAGCAAGCAGAGCACAATCGACGGAGATGCCCCAACTTACCGGCTGGAGCATCAAATCGGGCACTTGTTGCGGCGGTCCCACCAGCGTGCCTCGGCGATCTTCATGGCCCGGTTTGCTGTCCACGGATTGACCCCAACCCAATTCGCGGCGCTGGCCAAGATCAGCGACGAGAATGAAGTCTCGCAGAACCAACTCGGACGCCTGACAGCGATGGATCCGGCGACCATGAAGGGGGTCATCGACCGCCTGCGCGGGCGCTCGTTGATCGTCAGCAAACCGGACCTGACAGACCGGCGGCGAACATTATGGAGGCTCACCGATTCCGGCAAGCAAACCCTTACCCAAGCCTTGCCGGCGGGCTTGGAAACGACCGAAGCAACCTTGGCGCCGCTCGACGCCAAGGAGCGGCGGGTATTTTTGGAGTTGCTTTCCCGCTTGATTTAAGATGGCGCTTGCGCAAATCGGACGTCGGGATTAGTATGAATTAATTGTTCGTATACAAACAATAAATGAGCCCGAGTGAACGGGCCGGCAGGGAGGACAAAAAGCCTACAATGGGCGTCTATTTGCGACCCGAACGACTTGATCAGGCGCTCGATGCGTTAAGCGCCCAACCGTTGACGATCCTTGCCGGCGGCACTGATTTCTACCCTGGCCGGGTCGGCCGGCCCCTCGACGACGATGTTCTCGACATAACCGCCCTGGGCGCCCTGCGCGGCATCGAGGATCGCGGCGATCACTGGCGCATTGGCGCGCTGGCCACCTGGAGCGATCTTGTCCGCGCCGATACGCCGCCCGCCTTCGACGGGCTGAAGGATGCGGCGCGCGAGATCGGCGGCCTGCAAATCCAGAATACCGGCACGCTTGCCGGCAATCTCTGCAACGCATCGCCAGCCGGCGACGGCGCCCCCGTCCTACTCGCCCTCGACGCAAATGTCGCCCTGGCCAGCGCCATGGGGAAGCGCGCGCTGCCGGTGGCCGATTTCATCAGCGGCAACCGGAAGACCGCGCTGGAACCGGGAGAGCTGGTGGTCGGGATCACGGTGCCCAAACCGGCACCAGGCGCGGCGGGCAACTTCCTGAAGCTGGGCGCGCGAAAGTACCTCGTCATCTCGATCGCCATGGTGGCCATCGTCATAGAACCGGAGGAAGCACCGGCAGGCGCAGTGGTTGGGAATGCACGGGTTGCGGTCGGAGCCTGCGCGCCGGTATCAAAACGCCTCGGCCTCCTTGAAGACGCATTGGCTGGCCAAAAATTGGACCAGGCGCTAGGGGAGATCGCAACCGAAAGCCACCTGCGGGGTGAGCTTTCGCCGATCGACGATATTCCCGGCTCAGCAGATTACCGGTGGTCCGCGGCGCTGACATTGCTGCAGCGCGGCCTGTCCGCCCTCGGCGAAAAGCTCGGAAGCGCGTGATGAACGTCGCGAAAAACCTGACCCGGTTCACCCTCAACGGGGCTGCGGCCGAACTGCGTTCGCCGCCGCTGACGAGGCTGGCTCATGGTTTACGCGACGAGCTTGGGCTGACCGGCACCAAGATCGGCTGCGACGCCGGCGATTGCGGGGCCTGCACGGTGCTGCTCGATGGCGAGCAAGTGTGCGCCTGTCTGGTCGCAGTCGGGCAAGTCGCCGGACTAGAAGTGACAACGGTCGAGGGCTTGGCCACCGACGGTGCGCTTTCGGCCCTCCAGGCAGCCTTCCAGCGCCACGGTGCGGCCCAATGCGGCATCTGCTCGCCGGGCATGCTGATGGCCGCCACCGGCTTGCTCGCCAGCAACAAACAACCGGACGAGGGCGCGGTGATGGACGCCATCGGCGGGGTGCTGTGCCGCTGCACCGGCTATCGCAAGATAATCGCGGCAATCCTCGATCATGCGGGAAGCGGTTTGGGCGAAACCCCTGCTTCGGGCGAGGCGGTCGGCGCGCGCATGGCCAAGCTCGACGGTGTCGCGAAACTCAACGGCACGGAGAAATTTGGCGACGACAGCGCACCGGAAGACGCCCTATGGCTGCGCGCGGTCCGCTCTCCCCATGCACGAGCGCGCTTTTCTCTTGGTGATTTCTCTGGCGTTCGCGCCCGCTATCCAGGGCTGGTCGAGATTTTTACCGGTCGCGACGTACCGGGCAGCAATTCATTCGGCGTCTATCCGCTGGGCAAGGACCAGCCGGTGCTCGCCATCGGCGAGACACGATATCGCGGCGAGGCCATCCTCGCACTGGTCGGCGACAAGGCCAGCATCGAGGCGATCGGCGACGAGGAATTGCCGATCGATTGGCATCCGCTTGAACCGGTCCTCGGCATCGAAGCCGGGCTAGCCGACGGCGCGACTCTGGTCCAGGACGCCAAGGCGGGAAACATCCTGGCAAGCGGGCATTTGCGAAAGGGTGATATCAAGGCGGGTTTCGCCGAAGCAGACTTCATAGCCGAGGGGCGCTGGCGGACCTCTTTCGTCGAACACGCCTATATCGAACCCGAAGCCGGCTGGGCCGAGCGTAAGGGCGAGCGGATCGAGATCTGGGTATCGACCCAGACCCCCTACATGGACCGTGACGAGGTCGCCCATGTCTTGGGCATAGAACGCGACCAGGTGCGGATCGTGCCCAGCGCATGCGGCGGCGGATTCGGAGGCAAGCTCGATCTGTCGGTTCAGCCCCTGGTGGCGATTGCCGCCTGGAAGCTCGGCCGGCCGGTGCGCTGCGCCTATTCGAGACCCGAAAGCATGGCCTCGTCGACCAAGCGCCATCCGGCGCGGATCACCGCGCGCGCCGGCTGCACCACAGACGGCAAGCTGACTGCTTTCGCCTTCCACGGCGATTTCGATACCGGCGCCTACGCCTCCTGGGGGCCGACCGTCGCCGACCGGGTACCGATCCACGCGACCGGGCCCTTCGTCGTGCCCAATGTGGAGAATACCTCCGTCGCGGTTCACACCAACGCACCGCCCTCGGGCGCTTTCCGCGGCTTCGGCGTGCCCCAGGCGGCGCTGGCTCACGAGGCGCTCTACGACGAATTGGCCGAGAAATGCGGGATCGATCCCTTGGAATTCCGCCTCATCAACGCCATCGGCGCAGGACAGGAAACCGCGACGGGGCAGGTGCTCGAAGCCAGCGCCGGGCTCGGCGCCTGTCTCCAAGCGCTGAAGCCCCACTGGGACGAAGCCCGCAAAGTTGCCGAAGCGGGCAATCACAGAAGTACCAACGGCACCGTCCGCGGGGTTGGGATTGGCTGCATGTGGTATGGCTGCGGCAACACCTCGATGTCGAACCCCTCGACAATGCGGGTGGGGATCGACGCTTCGGGAGGACTGACGCTCTATAACGGCGCGGTCGACATGGGTCAGGGGCCGAACACCATCATGGTGCAAATCTGCGCCGACGCACTCGGCCTGCCGGCTTCGCTTTTCACCACGATCATGGGCGACACCGACCTCACCGCCGACGCTGGCAAGTCGTCAGCTTCGCGGCAGACTTTTGTTTCCGGCAAGGCGGCCCAACTAGCAGGCGAAGATTTGCGACAGCAGATCCTGCGCCTGGCCAATGTCAGCGGCGATGCGCTCATCGATATTGCAAAGAGCGTGATCACTGTCCACGAAGGTTACGGGGTGCGCCATATCGAATTGTCAGCGATGAAGGCCAATGCGCACGGCGATGTGCTGACTGGCGAAGGCAGTTTCGATCCGCCGACCACACCGCTCGACGAATACATGCAAGGGGCGCCTTACGCGACCTATGGCTTCGGCGTCCAGATGGCCGAGGTTGAGGTCGATGAGGCGCTCGGCACGGTCAAGGTTTCGCGCATCCTTGCCGTCCACGATGTCGGCCGGGCGATCAACCCGATCCAGGTCGAAGGCCAGATTGAGGGCGGCATTGCACAAGGGTTGGGGCTGGCGCTGATGGAGGAATTCCTCCCCGGCGTTACCGAGAACCTGCACGACTACCTAATCCCCACCGCCGGCGACCTGCCGCCGATTGAGAGCATCCTCATCGAAGACCCCGAACCACTTGGGCCTTACGGCGCCAAGGGCATCGGCGAGCAGTCGCTGATCCCGACGGCGCCGGCGATATTCGGCGCTATCCATCACGCGACTGGCGTGCGCATGCGCTTTGCGCCGGCCACCCCACACCGGGTTCGAGCGGCGATCCTGGCGGCGCGCGGGCCAGGGGGACACGACGATGCCTGACGATGGCACTAACGCAGCGGTCGATATCATCACCTGCGACGCCTGTCCGGTCCTATGCCGAATACGCGAGGGGCGGACCGGCGCTTGCGACCGATATGGAAATGTAAAAGGTGCGCTAACCCGGATGGACCCATTCGTCGTGACCCAGAAGGTAGCTGAAAAAGACGGCCAACTGGTGGCCTTCGGCAGCGAGCAGTGGGACGGCTCGATGATCAAGGGTGCGCCGGTCTTCGTCACCGGCATCGGATCGGGCACGACCTATCCGGACTACAAACCTGCGCCGTTCATCATCGCCTCGGAGCACGAGGGGATCGACATGATAACGGTCGTCTCCGAGGGCATCTTTAGTTATTGCGGTTTCAAGGTGAAGATCGACACCGACCGTTTCATCGGCCCTGAAACCGCTTCGGTGCGCGTCGATGGCGAGAAGATCGGCCACGTTACCACCATCGAGTACGGCTCGCAGATGCTATCCCTCGGCGGCGTTCACCACCTGACCGGCGGTTCCAAGCGCGAGGGCAAGGTGACCTGCGATACGATGCTCAGGCTGGGCGATGGCAATCCGGTCGAGATGAGCGTCGATGGCGGCGTGACGCTGACTGTCGAGGCCGGCAAGCCGCCGATCATCGATGGGAACTTAGAGGAGCGCATGCGGGTCGGCTGCGGCTCGGCGACGATCGGTATCTTCGCAAAGCAATGGTATGGGCACGCCGACGAGGTGATCGTTGTCGACGACCACATCACCGGGGTATTGAGCGAGCACCAGGCCGGCCGATTTCTCGGGCTCGAACCCGCGGGGATCCGCGTGCGCGGGCGAAAATCGACTCCGGGTCGTTATTTTCGGGTGGCCGAGCCGGGGACCGGCTGGGGCGGTACCGACATCACCGACCCGCTTCGCATCATCGAGAGCATCGATCCCAAGACCGCTTGGTCGGGCCTGCGTCTGATGATGGTCAGCACGACGGGCGAGGACGCAGCCTATTTCGTTCTCGACAATAATCTCAAGCCTGTCGCCGTGGACATGCCGGCGCCCCTGCAGGTTGTTGTCGACCGGATCGGCGAGAATTGCGAGCCGTCGCTGTCGACCGTCCTCTTCATGGCCGGTGCCGGGGGCAGCCTGCGCGCCGGGGTTACGGAGAACCCCGTCCGCCTGACCCATTCGGTCAAGGCCGCCCTGACCCGCGTCACCTGCGGCGGCGCGCCGGTTTATGTCTGGCCCGGCGGAGGCATCACCTTCATGGTCGACGTCACCACTCTGCCGCAAGGCGCGTTCGGCTCCGTGCCGACCCCGGCGATCGTGGCGCCCATCGAATTCACGCTGCGGCTGGAGGATTACGGCGCCATGGGCGGGCACTTGGACGCCGTGCGCCGGGTCGAGGAGATTGCCGACACCGACCGGTTGAAGTCGATCCGCTGGCACGATACCGCGCCCTGGCCCGGTGCGCCGCTGGCCGGTGTGGGGGAGGGGTCATGACCGGCCCAGCGCCTGTGCAAGCCGTGCTGCCCGGTGGACGCCGGCATTTCCAGCACGGGCCCATCGACTTGGTGATAGAGGTTTTCGGCGCGCCGGAGGAGGTAGCAGCTGCCTACACGCAGGCCTGGGCGCGCTTTAAAACCGTGCTCGCCGAGCTTGTTCAGGAGCTACCGGCCCTACGACGGCCCGTGTCGGACGCGGGAGCAATGCGGGGATCGATCGCAATCGCCATGCGCGAAGTCTGCTTGGCCCACGGGGCCGTATTCCTGACCTCGATGGCGGCGGTCGCGGGCGCGGTCGCCGATGCGGTACTGGCGGCGCTGACGCCGGGCCGGCGGCTCGATAAAGCCTATGTCAACAACGGCGGCGATATCGCGCTCTATCTGGCGCCAGGGCAGGCCTTGCGCGCCGGCATCGTCACAATGGGAGCGACGCCGGGCCTCGATGGCGCGGCGCTGATCGACAGCCGAACAAGCGTGCGCGGCATTGCCACCAGCGGCTGGCGCGGGCGTAGCCAATCCCTCGGCATTGCCGATTCGGTCACGGTGCTGGCCGGTAACGCCGCGATGGCCGACGTGTGCGCCACGCTTATTGCCAACGCGGTCGATATCGAAGACAAGGCGATCCGGCGCGTGCCTGCATATTCTCTCGACCCTGACAGCGATCTAGGAACGCGGTTTGTAACCATCGGGGTCGGCCGATTGCCGCCGGAACGTATCGAGCGCGCTCTCGCGAGCGGCGTGAACGCGGCCCGGGACATGCACGGGCGCGGCCTCATCGCCGGGGCGCTTCTCAGTCTTCAGGGACGTTTCCAGAATGTGGGCGATGATGAAGTACGCCTTGGCACTGAAGAAAAATTCATAATCCCCGGCTTTGCCGGGTTGTCCTCAATAGGCAGGATCGAAGCAAGGATTTGAATGAAGTGAGCCGCGCGGATATGGCCCCGCGCAATTTACAAACGGAGGGAGTGAGATGAATATCAAGATGACGCGCAGGATTGTTATGGCCGGCGTCGCGGCGGCGGCGGCAAGCATGGCGCTTAACGCGCCTGGTGCATTGGCCGAAGGGTCGATCAAAATCGGCGAAATCAATTCCTACAGCCGATTGCCGGCCTTCACGCTGCCCTACCGCAACGGCTGGCAGTTGGCGTTGCAGGAGATCAACGCTGGCGGCGGCATCAACGGCAAGACGCTGATCGTGATCAGCCGCGACGATGCCGGCAAACCCGGCAATGCGGTCAAGATTGCCGCAGAACTGGTCGCCAAGGACAAGGTCAACATGCTGATGGGTACGTTCTTCTCCCATATCGGGCTAGCGGTCACCGACTTCGCCGGCAAGTCCAAGACCTTCTTTCTCGCTGCCGAGCCGCTGACCGACGCGATCGTCTGGAAGAAGGGCAATCGTTATACCTTCCGCTTGCGCCCCTCGACCCACATGCAGTCGGCGATGCTGGCCGAGCAGGCGGCCAAGTTGGGGCTCAAGCGCTGGGCCACCATTGCGCCGAACTACGCTTACGGCAAGGACGCGGTGGCGGCCTTCGTCAGCGAGCTCAAGCGGCGCCAGCCGGGCGTCGAGATCGTCGTCCAACAATGGCCGAAACTGTTCAAGATCGACGCCGGCGCCGAGGTCCAGGCGCTGATCAGGGCCAAGCCGCAAGGCATCTACAACGTCACTTTTGGCGGCGACCTTGCCAAGTTTGTCCGAGAGGGCAACATCCGCGGGCTGTTCAAGGGCCGCAAGGTGGCCAGCCTGTTGACCGGCGAGCCAGAATATCTCGACGGACTCAAGAAGGAAGCGCCCAGCGGCTGGATCGTCACCGGCTATCCTTGGTACGCCATCAAGACTGCGGCGCACACCAAGTTCCTGAAAGCGTACCGGGCCCGCTTCAAGGACTATCCGCGCACCGGATCGCTGGTCGGCTACAACGTCATGCTGGCGGCGGCGGCCATCTTGCGCAAAGCCAAATCGCACGACGCCGAGGGGCTGATCGCCGCGGCGCGCGGCATTACCGTCGACTCGCCGTCCGGGCCCTTCACCTTCCGCGCGATCGACCATCAGTCGACCATGGGCGCATGGGTCGGCCTGACTGCGGTGCGCAAGGGCAAGGGCATCATGGTGAATTGGCACTACGCAAACGGCGCCGACTATCTGCCGAGTGACGCGGTGGTCAAGAAGCTGCGCCCGGCGGCGGCGATGAAATAGGCGGCGGTCAAGAAGACCACGCCCAGATAGACGCCGGCCATGGCGTACGACCAGCAGATCGTTCTGCTGCTGACCGGTCTCGCCAACGCGGCGTCGCTGTTCCTGGTGGCATCGGGTCTCTCGTTGATCTTCGGGGTCACCAGGATCGTCAACTTCGCCCACGGCTCGTTCTACATGCTGGGAGCTTATATTGCCTTTTCGCTGATCGAGGCGATTGGCGGCAGCGTGGTAGGTTTCTGGGGCAGCGTGCTGTTGGCGGCGCTGGCGGTCGGGGTCATCGGGGTCATCGTCGAGCTGCTCATTCTGCGCTGGATTTACCGGGCGCCGGAGCTGTTCCAGCTGATTGCCACATTCGGCGTGATCCTGATCATCAAGGATGCAGTGCAGTGGGGCTGGGGGGTCGAGGAAGCGCTTGGCCCCCGCGCCCCCGGCCTCGATGGCGCGGTTATCATCGGCAGCCAACGAATATCCGAATACGACCTAGTATTGATTGCCGTGGCGATTGCCGTGCTCGTGGCCGTATGGACGGTGCTGCACCGGACGCGCTGGGGGGTGCTGGTGCGCGCCGCCACCCTCGACCGGGCGATGGCCAGCGCCCTCGGCGTCAATCAGAAATTGCTGTTTACCAGCGTCTTCTTTCTTGGCTCGTTCCTGGCCGGGCTCGGCGGCGCGCTCCAGGTACCCAAAGAGACGATCCAACTTCAAATGGATTTCAATATCATCGCCGAGGTCTTCGTCGTCGTCGTGGTCGGCGGCATGGGCTCGCTCGGCGGCGCCTTCCTGGCCGCCCTCTTGATCGGCGTGCTCAAGAGCTTCGCCACCGTCTACGTGCCCGAACTGACCCTGGTTCTCACCTTCCTCATCATGGCAGTGGTGCTGGTGGTGCGGCCGTGGGGCTTGCTCGGCCGCAAGGAAAGTGCCCAGCGGCTTGGCGAAGCCGCCATCGATAAGCCCCTGCGCCCACCCGAGCGCCGGATGTTATGGCTCTACGCGGCGGTTGGTCTGTTCCTGCTGGCGCTGCCGATGATCGGCGGCGAGTTTGCCAAGATCCTCGGCGTCGAGATATTAATCTTCACGCTTTTGGCCGCCAGTCTCCATTTCATCATGGGCTCGGGCGGCATGGCCAGCTTTGGCCACGCCGCCTATTTCGGTCTCGGCGCCTACAGCGCCGCCCTGTTGGTCCAGTACTTGGCATTGCGCATGGAACCCGCGCTGATCGCCGCCCCGGTCGCCGGCGCGGCGGCCGCCCTCCTGTTCGGCTGGTTCTGCGTGCGCCTGTCGGGGGTCTACATGGCCATGCTGACAATGGCCTTTGCCCAGATCGCGTGGTCGGTGGTGTTCGGCTGGGATGCGCTGACCGGCGGCGATGACGGGGTCATCGGCATCAGGCGGCCGGATTGGGCCAGGAACGCCACCGCCTTTTATTATTTCACACTTGTGATCTGCCTTGCCGGGGTGGCGGCGATGCGGCGGATCCTTTATGCGCCTTTCGGTTACACCATGCGGGCGGGACGCGATTCGCCGCTGCGGGCCGACGCCATCGGCATCAATCTGCGTCGCCACCAATGGTTCGCTTTCACGCTCTCAGGCGCCTTCGCCGGGGTCGCCGGCGGGCTCTACCTGTTCTCCAAGGGCAACACTCACCCCGACGTGCTGGCCATCCCGCAATCGATCGATGCGTTGCTGATGGTGCTGATGGGCGGGGTCAATTCGCTCGCCGGCCCGCTGGTCGGCGGCGCTGTCTTCACTTGGCTGCACGATGAAATCTCGCGCTTCGAGTATTGGCGCTGGATCCTCGGCCTGATCATCGTTGCCATTGTCATCCTGTTCCCCAAGGGCATCTCGGGCTCGCTCCGCGATCTTCTCGGCGAGCGCCTCGGCTTCGTGCGGCGGGAGGAATAATGAGCGTCCTCGAAGTCACCAATTTGTCCAAGAGTTTCGGCGGCGTGCGGGCGGTCGACAACGTCTCGTTTACCCTCGATGCCGGCCAGCTCCTGGCGTTGATCGGCCCGAACGGGGCCGGCAAGACGACCTGCTTCAATATGTTGAATGGGCAGCTCCGCCCCGACGCCGGGGAGATTCGGCTGGACGGGACCTCGATCTTCGGCCTGCCGCCCCGCCGGATCTGGCGCCTCGGCGTCGGCCGCACTTTTCAGATCACCGCGACATTTGCCTCGATGACGGTGCGCGAGAATGTGCAGGTTGCGCTTCTGAGCCACCATCGACAGCACCGCGCGCTTTTCCGGCCGGCGGCAAGCCGTCATGTGGAGGAGGCGATGACGTTGCTCGCCCGCGTCGGCATGGCGGAGCAACACGACCGCGCCTGCGGCATACTCGCCTATGGCGACATCAAGCGGGTCGAGCTGGCGGTGGCCCTGGCCAACCAGCCAAAGCTGTTGCTGATGGACGAGCCGACCGCCGGCATGGCCCCCAAAGAACGCGTCGAACTGATGGCGCTGGCCGCCGAGATCGTGCGCGAACGCAACATCTGCGTGCTATTCACCGAGCACGACATGGATGTCGTCTTCGCCCATGCCGACCGCATCATGGTTCTCGACCGGGGCAAATTGATAGCGGAAGGCCCCCCGAAGGAAGTGCGGGCGAACAGTCAGGTCCAGGAAATTTATCTGGGCAGCGGCGTGGTCCACGGGGTGAAGACGTCATGAGCGCCAACGATACTCTCGATATCCTCTCGGTGCGGGGCCTGCACGCTTATTACGGCCGCGCGCATATTCTATCCGATGTCGGCCTCGAACTAAGGCGCGGCGAAGTCGTCGCCCTGCTCGGCCGCAATGGCGCCGGCAAATCGACGACACTGAAATCGATCATGGGGCTGGTCCGCCCGGCGAAGGGCGAAATCAACTTTCTGGGCACATCTATCCACGGCTACGAGCCCTACCGCATCGCCCGGCTGGGGCTCGGCTATGTGCCCGAGGACAGGCGCGTCTTCGCCGACCTGACGGTGATGGAGAACCTCGAAACCGGCCGACAGAAGCCGCGACCGGACGCCCCCGAATGGACGCCCGAGCGGCTATTCGCAATGTTCCCCAAATTGGCCGAGATGCGCAACCGTCAGGCCGGGCGGATGAGCGGCGGTGAGCAGCAAATGCTGACCATCGTGCGTACTCTGATGGGCAATCCACGCGCATTATTGCTCGACGAGCCCTCCGAAGGGCTGGCCCCGGTAATCGTCGAGCAGATGGCCAACACCATAATCGACCTCAAACAGCAGGGACTTTCGATCCTGCTTTCGGAGCAAAACCTCTACTTCTCAACCCTGGTCTCCGATAGAGCCTACATCATCGAGAAAGGCCGCATTCGTTACGAAGGAACAATGGAGGAACTGGGCAAGAACGAGGAGGTTCGTGCAGCCTACCTGACCGTTTAGGATAGAATATAACAATCGAAAGGAAGGGAGGGGATGAAAGCAACAATTCGCAAGTTCGTCGTCCTGGTCGAAGAAACAAGGCTTGAAATTGGCCAGGCAATCGATCCCCCGACCCGCAAGGCGGCGGCGCTGGCGGTGATCGAAAACCCCTTCGCCGGCAAGTTCACCGAAGATCTCGAAGGGCTGATGGAGATCGGCGCCGAGCTTGGCGAGGTCCTGGGGCGCAAGGCGGTGGCGGCGTTGGGAGTCGAGCCGGGCGCCATCGAGAGCTATGGCAAGGCAGCCATCGTCGGCGAAAATGGCGAGCTCGAACACGCCGCCGCGATCCTGCATCCTCGCCTCGGCAAACCCTTGAGGGCAGCGGTGGAAAAGGGCGCGGCGCTGGTGCCCTCGGCCAAGAAGATGGGCGGCATGGGCACGCCGCTGGACGTACCATTGGGGCACAAGGACGCGGCCTACGTGCGGAGCCATTTCGACGCCATCGAGGTGCGCCTCGGCGATGCGCCGCGGGCCAACGAAATCCTTGTCGCCGTGGCCGTGACCGACAGCGGCCGGCCGTTACCGCGTGTCGGCGGGCTGACCCATGCGGAGGCAGAAGGCAAGGACGGTTTGAGATAGCCGCAAAATAAGGAGCGTGACATGGCTTTAGTCGCTACCAATCAGGCCCCGAAGGGCAAACTGGTGGTCAAGAATATCGGCCTGATGCTGTCAGGCGATTTGCAGGCGCCGATCCTCGATGCCGACTGCATTATCGCCATCGACGGGCGCATCGATTCCATCGGCAAGGAATCGAGCCTCGACACCAAGGGTGCCGATACGCTTGTTGACGCCAAACAGACAGCGCTCGCGCCGGGGCTCATCGACAGCCACGTCCATCCCGTGTTTGGCGACTGGACGCCGCGCCAGATTCAGATCAACTGGATCGACAGTTTCCTGCACGGCGGGGTGACGACGATGATCTCGGCCGGCGAGGTCCATTTGCCGGGCCGGCCCAAGGACATCGTCGGATTAAAAGCGGCGGCAATCACGGCGCAACGCTCGTTCGACAATCTGCGCCCCGGCGGCATCAAGTTGCACGCCGGCGCGCCAGTCATCGAAAAGGGCATGGTCGAAGAAGACTTCAAGGATCTCGCCGAAGCCGGCGTAAAGCTCCTGGGCGAGGTCGGGTTGGGCGGGGTCAAAGAAGGCGAGGAGGCCAAAAAGATGGTCGCCTGGGCGCGCAAATATGGCCTCCAGAGCACAATACATACCGGCGGCCCCTCAATCCCCGGCTCGGGCCTGATCGATTCCGACGTCGTGCTCGAGGCCGATGCCGACGTGATCGGCCATATCAATGGCGGCCACACCGCGCTGCCGCTAAAAGAAATCCGGTGCCTGTGCGAGCGCTGCACCCGGGCCATCGAGATCGTTCATAACGGCAATGAAGCGGCGGCGCTCTACGCCATGCGCACGGCGTTCGAACTAGGCCAGAGCGAGCGTATCATCCTGGGCACCGATTCGCCGGCCGGCTCGGGCGTCCAGCCGCTCGGTATCCTGCGCATGATCGCCATGCTGAGCGCTATCGGCGATGTGCCGGCCGAGATTGCCTTCTGCTTCGCCACCGGCAATACGGCGCGCATCCGCGAGCTCGATTGCGGCCTCCTCGAGCCCGGCCGGGCGGCCGATTTCGTCATCCTCGATCGCGCCCAGCACACCGCCGGCAAGACGTTGTTGGAGAGTGTCGGGCTCGGCGATCTGCCGGGCGTCGGTATGGTCATCATCGATGGTGTTCCCCGCAGCGGCCGCTCGCGCAACACCCCGCCGGCAACGACGCTGCCCGAGATAGTTGGGGCGGGGTAGCGGGACCGGCACCTACCGTTCGAGCAGGATGTCCTCGTCCTCGCCGAATTGAAGCTCATCGCAATTGGTGTCATCGCCGCCGCGGTCGATGACGAGGAAGCGGGTTTCGTGGCCGAGGGCGATGACAGGATGGTGCCAGACGCCGGGAGCGTAGTTCACGCCCTGGCCCTTGCGCGCAAGGAAGGCCCTCAGATCGCCGGATTTCGGGTCATCGCCGGGAGCCGCCACGACGACGAGAAAATCGGCCTCATCGAGCGGCACGAAGGCCTGGCTGCCCAGCGGGTGGCGCTCGATCATTGTAATCCGCAAGGGCAGGGGCTGGGGCTGGGTAACGAAGACACTGAGCAGGGGGCGACCCTCGTCCTGGCCCACATCTATGCGGGCGAGGTCATCATACCGCTGGGTCGTGCCCTGGTTGATCGATCGCGGCGTGTTCCCCGTTGTCTCGATGACATCGCCGTAAGGGGAGAAGGCGACGGCGGTAAGGGGCATGGGTTCGAGCCGAAGCTTGCTCATCGAATTATGGTTCCGAACAGGCGCAACCGGCTGACCCCGCCGTCGGGGAAGATGTTGAAGCGGATATGAGTGATCGGGCCGCTACCGGCGAGCTCGGAATCAAAGATATGTTCGCGGTCCATCTGCAGCTTCTGTTCGGGAAGGAGGGATCGCCACTTGACGCTGTCATCGAGCGCGCCTGCGTCATCCATGCCGTCCAGATCGGCCCCTTCGATCGAGCACCGGTCGGGAAAGTTGCCCTTGAAATTGGCAGTGTCGACGGTGATCCGCCTGATCTCACCGCGATGTCCAAGGGCGATGATGGCCCAGTCGTTGCCGGGCTCACGCCGGCGCCTGGTTTCCCAGCCATCACCCATATCGACCCCGCGCCCGGGCGCCAGCAGATTTTCAGGCGAGCCGAAATGCATATCGTTGCAGTCCACGACACGCCCTCCGTGGCGCAGCGCGACGAGGTCAATTAGCTCGGCTGGATCATGGCGCTCCCAATCGGCACGGACCCTCCCATAGACCCTTAATCGCGCGATCCCGCCATCGGGAAAGATATGCAGGCGCACATGGGTCCAGGCCTCGCCGCTGTCGACGGCGAATAGGTGATGGGCATCAGGGCCCAGTCCCATGCGCGGCACGATTTCGGTCCAGGCCGTTTCGTCGCCGGGATCGTCCTGACAGGCGCAGGCTTCGATCGAAGCTTCGGGTGGGTAGTTGCCGGTAAAATGACTGGTATCGATATCGACGCCCTTGATGATGCCGGGCAGGCCCAGGCGGACGATGCAGAAATCGTGCCCGTCATCGCGCCGTCGGCGGCTCTCCCATCCGTCCATCCACTTGCCGTGATCGTCATATTTGCCGGCGATGAAGACCGGCGGTGCGGGGCTGAGCATTCGTTCCTTCGGAGCGAAGAAATCGTCGGTCGCGAAGATCGCCTTGGCACCCAGGCGCGGCTGCGCCAGGTTTACCCATTTTCGGACGAAGTCTGCGGTTTCGTGCGGCGCTGTCATTTGCCGACCGTCTCCTGCAAGCGCAGCCAGACAATGCGGGCGACCTGTTCCAATGCGGTGTTGAATTCGCTGTCGGCATCGTTAGCAAGGCGCGTTTCGAAGGCCTTCAGGATGGCCGCCCGGCTATTGTCCTTGACGGCAATGATGAAGGGGAAATCGAACTTGGCCTTATAGGCGTCGTTGAGGCTCCCGAAGCGTTCGAGTTCCTCGGCGCTACAACAATCGAGACCAGCGGCGGCCTGCTCCTCCCTCGAAGATCGGGTCAATTCACCGGCGAGGGCCAGCTTGCCGGCAAGCTCGGGATGCTCACGCAGCAGGTCAAGCTGCCGCTCGCGCGGGGCGGCGCGCACGGCGCCGACCATGGCTTCGTGCAGCGCATCGAGCGTCTCGAAGGGACGCGCTTTCATAGCGCTTTCGGCGACCCAGGGCGAATGCTCGAAGACCTCCCCGAGACTGGCAAGAAATGTCGGCAAATCCATCTTGTTGAGCGCTTGGAGGTTCATCGGCCGGCGTTTCTAGATTTTTGATTACGCGGCAGGTGGTGCTTGTGCCAGTGCCGGGCAATCTGCGCGCGGTGGCATAGCCAAACCTTATCGTGCCCCTGAACGTAGTCAAGGAAGCGGGCCAGCGCCTGCGCCCGCCCTGGACGCCCTGCCAGCCGGCAGTGCAGCCCGACCGACATCATCTTGGGCGCTGTCTCTCCCTCGCGGTAGAGCTGATCGAAGCTGGCTTTGAGATAGGCAAAGAACTGCTCGCCTGAATTGAAACCCTGCGCGGTGGCGAACCGCATGTCATTGGCATCGAGAGTATAGGGAACCATGAGCAGGCGCTTGCCGGAGAGTTGCGTCCAGTAGGGCAGATCGTCGGCATAGCTATCCGCGCAATAAAGAAATCCACCATACTCGGCAA
Source organism: Alphaproteobacteria bacterium (assembly GCA_027295145.1). Taxonomy (GTDB): domain Bacteria; phylum Pseudomonadota; class Alphaproteobacteria; order JAPULJ01; family JAPULJ01; genus JAPULJ01. Next base: position 19,827 of record JAPULJ010000020.1, read on the forward strand.
CCAACCGCAGCGTATTGGGGCTCGTCCGGCCGGTGTACCAGCCGACCGGACGCTTACCCGTCAGGCGCTTGATAGCCTCGATTGCGCGGCCCATATGGGCGCGCTCGATATCCTCGGGGACATACTGGTAATCGATCCAGCGCCAGCCGTGGCTCGCCACCTCATGCCCGGCCTCGATCATTGCCGACGCCACATCCGGGTTGCGTTCGAGAGCCATGCCGACGGCGAAAACCGTCAGCGGCAAGCGGCGCTCGGCGAATATCCGCATGAGTCGCCAGAATCCGGCCCGACTGCCATACTCATAGAGCGACTCCATGTTCATATGGCGCACTCCATGGAGCGGCTGGGCGCCAACCATCTCCGAGAGAAAAGCCTCGGAAGCCGCATCGCCGTGGAGGATTGAATTCTCGGCCCCCTCTTCGTAGTTGAGGACAAACTGTATAGCCAACCGCGCCTTGCCCGGCCATTTGGGGTCGGGCGGCATGCGGCCGTAGCCTTTCATGTCGCGGGGATAGCGGGATTGATTGAGCATCGAGCTACTCAATCTTCGCCCCTTGTGCGATCCAGCGGCCGAGAAGGGCGCGCTCGGCCATCGTCATCTTGGTTTCATTGCCTAGCGGCATGACTTTGGTATCGACGGACTGTTTCCTGATCTTAACCGCCCATTGGCGGATTTGCGCCGGGGTTTCAAGCATCACGCCTTTCGGTGCTTCCTCGAAATCCTCGCGGTTTGGTTTTTTTGCGTGGCACGAGACGCAATGTTTGGCGACAATATTGTTCACAGCGGCGAAGGCGACTGGTCCGTTTTGCGCATCACCAGCGCCGGTTTTCGGTAGGCTGGCGGTAACAATCAGGACAATGAAACCCACCAGCGAAGCGCCGATGGCGACCCAGCCGGTCCCTTTGCGGCCCTTGTTGCGCAGGTTGAAGCTGTGGCGGACCACGGCGCCGATCGCAAACAGCGCCAACAGAATCACCCAATTAATGTTGTGTCCAAAGGTCATTGGATAATGCGCACTAATCATTGTAAAAATGACTGGTAGCGTTAGGTAGTTATTGTGGACCGAACGCTGCTTGGCCCTGATCCCAAGTTGGGCGTCGGGCGTGGTTCCAGCCTTGGCCGCAGCGACCAGCCCCTGCTGCGATGGGATAATCCGCCGCCACACATTGGCCGCCATGATGGTACCCATCAGCGCGCCGGTATGGATAAACGCGGCGCGGCCGCTGAAGAATTGGGAGAAACCGAAGGCGAAGCCGGCCAAGGCCAAAAGCGAGACAATATTGGCCAGACCCTGCCGGTTCTTGGCCAGCGGCGAGGCCCACAGGGCGTCGTAGGCGAACCAGGCGACGGCGATCGCCCCGATGCCGATGGCTACCGCTACTCCCGGCGCGATTTCAGCGATCTCTGGGTCGATCATGAAGACCCGCGCCCCGAGATAGTAGACCAGCGCCAAAAGCAGCGCCCCGGTTATCCAGGTAAACGTCGCTTCCCAGATGAACCAGTGGAGGGTTTTGGGCATTTTCTTGGGCGCAACATCAATCTTGTGGATCTGGTAGAAACCGCCCGAATGGACCATCCATATCTCGCCTTCGACGCCTTCCCTTGGTTCCGCCGGTTTCTCCAGATGGGCGTCCAGCCACATGAAATAGAAGGACGAGCCGATCCAGGCGATGCCGGTGACGATATGCGCCCAGCGCAGCGCCAGATTGAGCCAGTCACCGAAGGCGATATCCATCGGTGTTAGCTTCCTGCCTGACCGGCGGCCAGGGCCGGGCGGGCGAAAATCTCGGCCAGCCCGCGTTCGGTGTCGGGAATGTCGATAGTGAGTTTTTGCTCGCAGGCCTGAAGGTGGGCATCCATCAGCGCCCGGGCGCGGGGGGCGTCTTTAGCCGCCAGAGCGTCGATGATACCGGCGTGCTCCTCGTGGGAACAGGCGGAGTTTCCCGGACGCTCGTAAAGCGAGATGATCAGCGAGGTGCGCGAGACCAGCTCCTTGAGGTACTCGCTGAGGACGCTGTTACCGGCGGATTCGGCTAGGCAAAGATGGAAGGCGCCGGAAAGCCGGATCAGATCGGCGCGATTGCCCGCACCGTGCGCGGCATGCTCCTCGCTGACCAAGGCACCGAGCTGCTCGATCTGCGTTTTGGCGATGGCGGGGAGCATCTTGTCGATAAGCGCGCCTTCGATGACGCGGCGGGCCTCGAAGACCTCAGCCGCTTCCTCTATCGTGGGGCTGGCGACGACGGCGCCGCGGTTGGGGCGCACCTCGACGAGGTTCTCGTGGGCAAGGCGGAGGAGGGCTTTGCGAACGATTGTGCGGCTGACCCCGAAGATCTCGCCCAACCCGTCTTCTGGTAGCTTGGTACCCGGCGCCAGTCGCTGTTCGAGGATGGCGTTGTGAAGCTCGCGATAGATTTCTTCGTCGCCCAGCGCGGCTTTGGCTATTGGTGGATTGGTACTCAGCATGCGTTCTGTCCCGCAGGTCCGGCATATCGTATACACATTGTGATCTGATTATACAAAAAAAGACGATATATTGGATACAATCCAATGGACAATCTCCCGCGGAACATCGACAATGGCCAGAAGACGCTGGCATCGAGGTAAGGGAGGCTCTCCTTGGTGATTGTAAATGGCGCATCGTGGCAATCGGTGCGGGCTCGTTAGGATGGGCCGGCTGACGACCCACGTGCTCGACACGGCGCGCGGAGTGCCCGGCGCCGGCATCGCCATCGAACTTTACCGGCATGATGGCGATACAACAGCGCGCATTAAAAGCGTCACCACCAACGATGATGGGCGGTGCGATACGCCGTTGCTGGAAGGCCCCGCTATGACCGCTGGGATCTACGAGCTGGTCTTCCAAGCCGGCGCATATTTCCGCGGCCTTGGTTTGGCGCTGCCCGATCCGCCGTTCCTCGATGTGATCCCGATCCGCTTCTCGGTTGCCGACGAGAATGCCCACTATCACGTCCCGCTGCTGCTCTCGCCGTGGAGCTATTCGACCTACAGGGGCAGTTGATGGCTGGCTCTGACGCCATACGCTTCGTATTCGGAGGCATTCTACGCGAGCTTCGCGGGGTCGATCCCAACACTACGATCCTTAACTGGCTGCGCGAAAACGAACGTAAAACCGGCACCAAGGAGGGCTGCGCCGAGGGCGATTGCGGTGCCTGCACCGTCGTTCTGGGCGAGTTGGTGGGGAGCAGGATCCGCTACAGCGCGCTCAATGCGTGTCTTCTGTTCGTTCCCGTCCTCGACGGCAAGGAACTCGTCGTTGTCGAGGATTTGCGGGGTCAGGACGGCAAACTGCACCCAGTTCAGCAAGCGCTGGTCGATCACCACGGCTCGCAATGCGGTTTCTGCACGCCGGGCTTCGTGATGTCGCTGTTTGCGCTCTACAAGGCCGAGGCGAAGCCAGAGCGGGCCCGTATCAACGACGCCATCGCCGGGAACCTCTGCCGCTGCACCGGCTATCGGCCGATCATCGATGCGGGCTTAGTCATGGGCAAGTACGGCGAAAGCGATCAGTTCTCGGCGCGCGAGAAGCAAACCGCTCGGCTGCTGCGCTCGATCCGGCGTAAGGAGACCTTTGCCTACCAGGCCAACAACCGCCAATATTTCGCCCCGACAAGCGAGGACGAACTGGCGGCGCTCACCAAGAAATACCCTGATGCAAACTTACTCGCTGGCGGCACCGACCTTGGCCTGTTGGTGACCAAGCAGCATCGCGATCTCGACACGTTAATTGCCCTCGGCGGGATCGCCGGCATGCGTTACGCAAGGCGCAGTGGCGAAACCATCGAGATCGGTGCGGCTACGTCCTACAGCGAGGCCAGCGCGATTATCGGTGAGGCTTATCCCGATTTCGGCGAGATATTCCGGCGGCTCGGCTCGGTGCAGATCCGCAATGCCGGGACTATCGGCGGCAACATCGCAAATGCCTCGCCGATAGGCGATTCGATGCCCGGGCTGATTGCCCTCGGCGCGTCGCTACTCTTGCGCCGGGGCAAAACCATCCGCCAAGTGCCGCTCGACGAATTCTACACCGGCTATCGCCAAACCGTGCTCGAACCCGGCGAGTTCATCACTGAGATTCGCCTGCCGGCGCCGCGTAAGGATCGCCACTTTCACACCGCCAAGGTTTGCAAGCGCTTCGATCAGGATATCTCGGCCGTGTGCGGCGCCTTCGCGATCACCGTCACCGGCGGGCGTATCAGCGAGGCGCGCGTCTGTTATGGCGGCATGGCGTCAACCCCGCAGCGGGCCGCGCGATGCGAGGCGGCGCTGGTAGGCAAACCGTGGGGTGAAGGGGCGATCGAGGATGCGGCCCGTGCCCTCGAACGGGATTTTACGCCGCTCAGCGACGTGCGGGCCAGCGCCGGCTACCGAATGTCGGTGGCCAGGAACCTCCTGCACCGCATGCTTTTCGACACCGCCGGCGGACCTGGGCTCAGCCACGTGCTAGCCTATGAAGGTTCCCAGGCGGGGAGTGGAGCTTAAGGCCATGGCAGGGCGCTCTGAGATCACCACCGGCGTCTACCGCGCACTGCCCCATGACAGTGCCGAGAAGCATGTCAGCGGGGAGGCCCACTACATCGACGATTTGCCCGAGCCGCCGGGGCTGCTGCACGCCGCATTCGGCCTCAGCGAGCGGCCCCACGCGCGCCTCAAAAGCATCGATCTGGGCCCCGTCCGCACCGCTCCGGGCGTGTTCGCGGTGATGACTGCCGACGACGTGCCGGGCCAGAACAACTGCGCGCCGGTTATGCACGACGATCCCATTTTCGCCGACGGCCTTGTCGAATATGTCGGCCAGTCGATATTCGCCGTCGCCGCGCAGAGCGTCGAGGAGGCCCGCCGCGCTGCGCTTATGGCGGTGATTGAGTACGAGGATCTGCCGCCGATCCTCACCATAGAGGCAGCGATGGCGGCCAAGTCCTTCGTTTTACCGCCCTATAAGATGAACCGGGGCGATGCCAGGAAGGCGATCGCCGGCGCGCGACATCGCCTTTCCGGCCAGTTTACCAGCGGTGGCCAGGACCAGTTCTACCTTGAGGGCCAGATTGCCTTAGCGGTGCCGGGCGAGGACCGCGACATGTTAGTTCACAGCTCTACCCAAAACCCCAACGAGGTCCAGCACCTGGTCGCCGAAGCCCTAGCCGTGGAGAGCAACGCTGTCACTGTTGAGGTCCGGCGAATGGGCGGCGCATTCGGCGGCAAGGAGACCCAGCCGGCCCTGTTCGCCTGCATCGCCGCTCTTCTGGCGCGCGCGACGGGCCGCCCGGTGAAGGCCCGCGCCGACCGCGACGACGACATGGTGATGACCGGCAAGCGCCATGATTTTTCGTCTTCCTACAAGGTCGGATTCGGTGATAACGGACGGATCGAGGGGATAACCATCGAGTTGGCCGCACGCTGCGGGATGTCGGCGGACTTATCGGCGGCGATCTGCGACCGCGCCATGTTCCACGCCGATAATGGCTACTACCTCGGTAATGTCTCGATTGTCTCCCATCGCTGTAAAACCAACACTGTGTCCAACACCGCTTTCCGCGGCTTCGGTGGGCCGCAGGGGATGCTGGTGATCGAGCAGGTGATCGAGCGCATCGCCGGCGCACTAGACCTCGATCCGCTCGATGTGCGCCGAATCAATCTGTACGGAGGTAGGGGCCGGGACGTGACTCCCTACCACATGAAGGTTGAAGACAATATTCTTCCGCAACTCCTTGATAAATTGGAAAAATCTTCAAACTATCGCGCCCGTCGCCGGGAGATCGACGGCTTCAACCGCACCAATCCTGTGCTCAAACGCGGGATCGCGCTGACCCCGGTAAAGTTCGGAATTTCATTTACCACTACTCACCTCAATCAGGCCGGCGCCCTGGTCCACATCTATACCGACGGCAGCATCCATCTCAACCACGGCGGCACCGAGATGGGGCAGGGGCTGTTCGTCAAAATCGCCCAGATCGTGGCCGAGGAATTCCAGGTGGATCTGGACCGTATCAAGATCACCGCGACAAGGACCGACAAAGTCCCCAACGCCTCAGCGACCGCGGCTTCCTCGGGGACCGACATAAACGGCATGGCGGCGCTCAACGCCGCACGGAGCATCAAACGGCGTCTGATCACGTTCGCTGCCGAGGCCTATCGCTGCACCAAGTCCGAAGTGCGCTTCGCCAACAACCGGGTGGTGGCGGGTAAGAAAAAAATAACCTTCAACGAACTGGTCCGGGCTGCCTACATGGCGCGCGTATCATTGTCGGCGACCGGGTTCTACCGAACGCCCAAGATCCACTTCGACCGCAAAACCGCCCGCGGCCGGCCGTTTTACTACTTTGCCTACGGGGCGGCGGTCTCCGAGGTCGTTATCGACACGCTGACCGGCGAATACCGCCTGGTCCGCGTTGATATCCTCCACGATGTCGGCAAATCGATCAATCCGGCGATGGATATCGGTCAGATCGAGGGCGGTTTCTTGCAGGGCATGGGTTGGCTGACCATGGAGGAGCTATGCTGGAACGAAGGCGGCGCGCTGACCACCCACGCCCCCTCGACCTATAAGATCCCGGCGGCGAGCGACTGGCCCGAAGATGTCCGCATCGATATCTACCGGCACGGCCGCAATCGCGAGCCGACGATCCACCGCTCCAAAGCCGTCGGCGAACCCCCCTTGATGCTGGCGATCTCGGTGTTCCAGGCAATCGGCGATGCAGTGGCGGCAACTTGCGAGCACCGGATCGTCCCCCGGCTCGATGCGCCGGCGACGCCCGAACGGGTGTTGTTGGCGCTAGAGGACATGCGGGCAATGCTGGCAAATGAAAAAGCGGAGGCAGCCGAATGACCGACTGGCTCGAGCATTTCGCCGCCTTCGAGCGTTGGGCGGAACCGGTCGTCGTGGTGACGGTGGCGCGGGTCGAGGGCTCGGCCCCGCGCGAGGTCGGCGCGCGCATCCTGATTGGTCTCGACCGGATCAGGGGCACGATCGGCGGCGGCACCCTCGAATACAAGGCCATCGCCTCGGCGCGCGATATGCTGGCCAGCGATGATCCACCGGCGCGGCTCAAGAGCACTCCGCTGGGCCCGGCGCTCGGCCAGTGCTGCGGGGGAAACGTGGCGCTCCATTTCGAACGGTTCAAGCCGCGCGCCGCGCCAAGCTGGATCAAAGCCTTGCGCGCGGCCCAGGCGGCCGGCCAGCCGGCAGTCCTGGTGAGCGCTATCGAAGCCCCGACAGCGCGGCATCTTGTCGTGACGGCGACCACCGAGACGGGCGAGCTCATGCCGGCTGGCAAAGCGGTCCTGCGTCGGGCCCGTGAATGTCTTGCCGGCGGCAATCTCCCGGCCGCCAAAGGCAGGCTACTCTATGAGCTGACCGGGCAGCATCCCTGGCACATCGTGCTGTTCGGCGCCGGCCATGTCGGGCGGGCGCTGATCTCGGTGCTCAACAGGGTCTCCGGCCGTATCACCTGGATCGACGGGCGCCCAGATCAATTCCCCGAGGAAATTCCGGGCAACGTTACGAAGATGATCACGAATGATGCCGAAACGGCGGTCGATGAGGCGCCGACGGGGGCTTACTATTTGATCATGACCCACAGCCACGCAATCGATCTCGAACTGGTCGAAGCGGTGCTGCGACGGGGCGATTTCGCCTATCTCGGCCTCATCGGTTCAGCCACTAAGCGGACCCGCTTCGAGCGCCGCCTGCGCTCGCGCGGCATCAGCGACAAGGAGCTTCGCCGGCTCACCTGCCCGATCGGCATCGGCGGGATCACCGGCAAGAGCCCGACCGCTATCGCCATTTCGGTGGCGGCGGAACTCCTGCAGCTTCACGAGTTGCGCGCGGCGGTCTCGCCGGCGGAGCGCATCGCATGAGCCGGACAAAGTTCATGAAGCGCGCCATCGCCCTGTCCTTCGAGATGATGGATAAAAACGCTGGCGGCCCCTTTGGCGCGGTGATCGTGCGGGATGGGACGATCATCGCCGAGGGCCGCAATCAGGTCACTTCGGCCAATGATCCGACGGCCCATGCCGAGATCATGGCGATCCGCGAGGCGGCGCGCGTACTGGGCAGTTTTAAGCTCGAAGGATGCGAAATTTACACCAGCTGCGAGCCCTGCCCGATGTGCCTGGCGGCGATCTACTGGGCGCGGATCGAGCGCATTTTCTTCGCCAACGCGCGCAGCGATGCAGCCCGGATCGGCTTCGACGACGACCATATCTATCGCGAGGTCAGCCTGCCGCTGACCGAACGGGAGATCCCCACCGAACAGCTCTTGCCTATCGAGGGGCGGGCCGCCTTCGATGCCTGGGACGCCAAACCCGACAAGATCGCCTACTGAGCGGAACTTGCATGCCAGACAAGACAGTAAATACCGCCAAAACATCTGCGTCCGGCGCAGCTCCGCAACTCGAACTGCGCGGCATCACCAAGCGCTATCCCGGTGTACTTGCCAACGATGATATCAGCCTCGCCGTGGCAAGCGGCGGCGTCCATGCGCTGCTCGGCGAGAACGGTGCTGGAAAGAGCACGCTGGTCAAGATCATTTACGGGGTCGTCAAGCCCGATGCCGGCGAAATCCTCTGGGACGGCGCGCCAACGCAAATCCACAACCCGGCCCATGCGCGCCGACTGGGCGTCGGCATGGTGTTCCAGCATTTCAACCTCTTCGATACGTTGACGGTGGCCGAAAATATCTCGCTGGGGATGGATGATGCGGGCGATCTGAAGACCTTATCGGGGCGGGTCTCGGAAGTCTCGGAACGTTATGGCCTGCCCATCGATCCGCGACGCCACGTCCATGCTCTATCGGTGGGCGAGCGTCAGCGGGTCGAGATCGTTCGCTGTCTCTTGCAAAGCCCCAGGCTGCTGATCATGGACGAGCCGACCTCCGTGCTCACTCCGCAGGAAGTCGACAAGCTGTTCGCCACCCTGCGGCGGCTCAGCGAGGAGGGGCGCAGCATCCTCTATATCAGCCATAAACTTGAGGAAATCCGTGAGCTTTGCGACGACGCCACGGTGTTGCGCGGTGGCCGAGTCGCGGCCGTCTGCGATCCGCGCAAGGAAACCGCCAAGACCCTCGCCGAAATGATGATCGGAAGCGAAATTCCGGTGGTCGAGCGGCCCGGCGGGACCAAAGCTGGCAAACCCCGGCTCGAAGTCAAAGGCCTCAATCTGCCGTCAAACGATCCCTTCGGAACCTCGCTCAAGGATATCCAAATAAACGTACACGCCGGCGAAATCGTCGGCATCGCCGGTGTCGCCGGCAACGGGCAGCGCGAGTTCCTGATGGCGCTTTCTGGTGAAGAAGTTGTCCGCGACAACGATGCGGTCCGCATCGACGGCCACCCTGTGGGCCGAATGAAGCCGGCGGGCCGGCGCGCCCGGGGCCTTGCATTCGTGCCCGAGGAGCGCCTGGGTCGCGGCGCAGTGCCGGAGATGAGCCTGGCCAATAATGCGCTGCTGACCGGCCACCGCACCGGTCTGGTCAAGCGCGGGCTGATCAAGTTCGAGCAGACCGACGAATTCGCGGGAAAAGTTCGTAGCGATTTCGATGTCAAAGCCGCCGGAGTCGAGGCCGAGGCGCGCAGCTTGTCCGGCGGCAATCTGCAGAAATTCATCATAGGCCGCGAGATTGGGCTGGAGCCGGGCCTGCTGATCCTCGCCTACCCGACCTGGGGGGTCGATGTCGGGGCGGCGACGACGATCCACCGTGCCATCATTGCGCTGAAGGCTGTCAACACGGCCGTGCTGATCGTCTCCGAGGACCTCGATGAGCTGTTCGAAATCTGCGATCGCATTGCGGTGATCGCCGGAGGTCGGCTTTCACCTTTGCGCAACAACGGCGAGGCCAGCGCGCAAGAGCTGGGCCTGTGGATGAGCGGAGAGTTCGGCGACGCGCCGGACACGCAGCGAGCGTCCGGTGCGCATTAAGCTCGAACCGCGCATCGCATCATCCCGGACAATGCGCTTCGCCGCGCCCGTACTGGCTGCAGGCGCGACGGTGATCCTTGGTGCGGTGCTTTTTGCGGCGCTCGGCACCAACCCGCTAACCGGGCTCTATGCTTTCTTCATCCAGCCGATCAGCGACCTCGACGGGGTGGCCGAGTTGGGGCTCAAGGCGGCGCCGCTGATCATCATCGGCATCGGACTGTCGGTCGGCTTTCGCGGCAATGTCTGGAACATCGGCGCCGAGGGCCAGCTTCTCATGGGCGCCATCTGCGGCGGCGGGGTGGCGCTGGCCTTCCATGGCGAGGGCGGCTTGTGGGTAATGCCGATCATGATCCTCGCCGGCGCCCTCGGTGGTATGGCATGGGCGGCGATCCCGGCGTTGCTGCGAACGCGCTTTAACGTCAACGAGATCCTCACCAGTCTGCTGCTGACCTACGTCGCGCTGCATGTCCTGAACTACATGGTGCGTGGGCCATGGACGGACCCCGACGGGCAGAACTTTCCCGAGACCCGCCTGTTCGAGGATTGGGGGCTGTTGCCAATCTTGATCGAAGGAACCCGCCTCAATGTCAGCGCGATATTCGCCATTCTGGTGGTCATAGCCGGTTGGGCATTCATGCTTCGCAGCTTCGAGGGGTTCAAGGTCAACGTTGTTGGCCAGGCGCTCGACGCCGCGCGCTATGCCGGCTTTAGTCAGCGGCGCACGGTGTGGATCAGTTTCATGGTCAGCGGCGGGCTGGCCGGCCTGGCCGGGCTGGCCGAGGTCGCCGGCCCGGTTGGCCAACTCAACGCCACCTTCGCGCCGGGCTATGGGTTCGCGGCCATCATTATCGCCTTCCTTGGCCGCCTGCACCCGGTCGGCGTGACCGTCGCCTCGCTGCTCATGGCGCTGATGTTTCTGGGCGGCGAATCGTTGCAAATGAACCTCCACCTGCCCAAGGCGGTGACCGGCGTTTTCCAGGGCATGCTGCTGTTCCTGGTTCTCGCCTCCGACGTCCTGATCCGCTACCGGATCCGTATCGTTCGGCCGCTCCCGGCGATATCCGATCCTACGGAGGCGTCGGGCTGATGGCGGAAGCCGAAATCCTGGCCCTACTGATCCTCACGCTGAAGGGGGCGGTGCCGCTGATATTTGCCGCCCTGGGCGAGCTCATCGTCGAGAAATCCGGCGTCCTCAATCTCGGCATTGAGGGGATGATGCTGATGGGCGCGGTGTTCGGCTTCATCGGTGCGGTAAGCACTGGCAGCCTGTTCGTCGGCGTTCTCGCGGGGACGGCGGCGGCCATCGTCGTTTCGCTGATTTTCGGCTTTCTGACCCTCTCGCTGATGGCCAATCAGGTGGCCACGGGGCTGGCTCTGACGATCTTCGGGATCGGGCTCAGCGCCTTCATCGGCAAGCCTTTCGAGAGCGCCACGCTGATCGGGATCAAGGATTTCGCAATCCCCGGGCTGAGTGCCATCCCCTTTGTCGGGCCGCTATTGTTCGAGCGCGACCCATTGTTCTATCTCTCACTTGTGATGTTCGCGGCGGTTACCTGGTTCCTCTATCGCAGCCGCGCCGGGCTGATCCTGCGCGCCGTCGGCGAATCCCATGAGTCGGCGCACGGGCTCGGCTACCCGGTCATTCGCATCCGCTATTTGGCGGTGATGTTCGGCGCCGGCATGGCGGGGCTGGGCGGGGCTTATCTTTCGCTCGTCCTGACTCCCCAGTGGCAGGAGGATATGACCGCCCAGCGAGGTTGGATCGCCCTCGCCCTGGTGGTCTTCGCGACATGGCGGCCCGAACGCGTCCTGATCGGCGCCTGGCTGTTCGGTGGCTTGACCATTCTTAATTTCGCGGCCCAGGGGCGGGGGATCAGTATTCCGTCTGAATTTCTCGCCATTATCCCGTATATTGCCACCATCCTCGTCCTGGTCCTGATTTCGCGGGACGCAACCAAGATACGACTGAATGCCCCCGCCTCGCTCGGCAAAGCGTTCCATCCAAGCGATTAGGGGGAAAGCAACAATGACTAATGCGTTACATTAGAAAATAGCAATAACCACCTTAACCGGAAGGATAACGGAGGGTAATATGAAACTCATCAAGACACTGAAAACCATTGCCGCCGGCACCGTGACGGCTGCGGCACTAACCGGCTTCGCGGCCGGTGCAAGCGCCGAGCAAACTAAGATCGGCTTCGTCTATGTCAGCCCGATCGGCGATGCCGGCTGGACCTACCAGCACGAGTTGGGCCGGCGCGCCATGGTCAAGGCTCTCGGCAGCAAGGTCAAAACGACTTTCGTCGAAGCGGTGAAGGAAGGCGCCGACGCCGAGCGGGTCATCCGCAAGCTGGCGGCCAGCGGCAACAAGATCATCTTCACGACATCGTTCGGCTATATGAACCCGACGATCAAAGTGGCCAAGCGCTTCAAAAATGTGACGTTCATGCACGCCACCGGCTACAAACGCGCGAAGAACGTCGGCACTTATCTGGCGCGTTTTTACGAAGGCCGCTATCTGACCGGCATCGTCGCCGGCAAGATGAGCAAGTCTAACATCATCGGTTACGTCGCCGCCTTCCCGATCCCCGAAGTCGTCCGCGGCATCAATGCCTTCACGATCGGCGCGCGCAGCGTCAATCCTAAGGCGCAGATCCGGGTCATCTGGACCAGCAGCTGGTACGATCCCGGCAAGGAGCGTCAGGCGGCGGACACATTGATCGCGCAGGGCGCCGATGTCATCACCCAGCACACCGATTCGACCGCGCCCGTTCAGGCGGCCGAGGCCAAGGGCGTTTACGCCATCGGTTACCATTCGGACATGTCCAAATACGGCAAGAAAGCCCATCTGACCGCGGCAACCCACGTCTGGGGCAATTACTACACCACGGTCGTCAAGGCGGTGTTGTCCGGGACATGGAAGTCCGGCGCGGTCTGGGGCGGCATCAAGGAGGGCATGATCAAGCTGGCGCCCTTCGGCCCCGCTGTTCCGGCGAGCCTCAAACAGCTCGTCGGCGAACGTGAGAAGGCGATCGCCGCGGGCACGCTGCACCCCTTCCAGGGCCCGGTCAAAGACCAGTCCGGCAAGGTCCGCATCGCCAAGGGCAAGACTATGTCCGACGGCGACCTGCTGGGCATGAAGTGGTACGTCGAAGGCATCGTCGGCAAACTGCCCAAGTAGCAGTAATATCGGGCATTCGCGCTCGCTAAATATGGGGCGGCTCACTGAACGGTGGGCCGCCTCTTTCTATTAGCTTCGGTCTAAGCCAAGCGTGCCGCCATATTTTCGTCGGGGTAGGCGGTCAGGAGTGCTTGGACATCATCCATCGGGGTCGCCGGGTCCAGCCAGCTGCTGAACATATTGCGATCGAGGATCGCCGGCATGCGGGCCTTGGGGTGGTATTTCGTGACCAGATCGTTGGCGGCGACGGTGACGATGGTGAAGCTCTCGAGGGGGCCGCCCGGCAGTTGCTCGGCGCGCTCCCACAGGCCGGCTATGGCGAACAGCCCGCCATCCTTCATGCCCAGCCAATGTTTGCGCTTCTCGCCGTCGATGACCGGCCATTCGTAGAAGCCGTCGGCCGGCACCAGACAGCGGCGGGACTTGAAAGGCTCGCGGTAGGACGGCCGTTCGGCCAGAGTCTCGCCGGCTGCGTTGAACATCGCATAGCGGCTCTTGACCTCTTTGGCCCAGCGCGGCACCAGCCACCAGCGCAGGCTAACCAGCTCGCGCGTGCCGGCAGCATCGAGACGCACTACCGGCGCCTGATCGGTCGGCCTGATATCGGGGCGAGGCTCGAGGTTGGTTGATGGCGGGCCGACGAGATCGAAGAGATGCCGCATCGCCTCGAACGGGCTTGTTACGCTGTAGCGCGAGCAGATGGCAGGGACTCCCCAGCGCGGCGCACCTTCAAGTATGGTGCGCCTTATAAGTGCGGCGCATCTTCAAGTCTGGTGCGCCTTATAAGTGCGGCGCACGATCAAGTATGGTGCGCGATGACCCCAAGGGTCGGCCAATTCGGCCGTGCGTGCAAGTCGTGCGAGCCGCAGCCCGAACATCGCATACGCGCGGCAAGGCTGGGGACCGGGTAGCTGGGGCCCAAGCGGGCGAGCAGTTCCGCCGTCGGCACGACTGCGTGATGGTTGCACGATTCGCACCAACACCACACATCGATGCCCTCGCGGACGAGGTCGGCGAGGACGGCTGGTCTGGTTTCAGGTCGGCGGCGCATGATGTGAGTATAGAACAAAATGGAAACATATACATGGAATTGACTTAGAATAATCGGGGTCAAAGCTAGGTTAACGGCAACCGGCTGGGTATTAAAACCAGCTGCGCCCCGCGCATGGGCATGGCGAGAAATCCCACATTGCATTGCCGGCCGGCCACCGCCAAAATCGTTCGACAGCGCGGATTCCGAGCTCGACACTGATCGGCGAATTCCAGAAAATTCCTAACGTCGCCCTACTGGGCAGAAAGCGAGTAAAAGATATGAGTGATCGATACGATGCTTACAAACGCCTGAAATTCGACCGCCCGGGGGAACGCATCCTGCGCATCACCCTCGATACGCCGGGTCGGCTCAATGCCGTTGATGAGGTCATGCACGACGAATTAGGCGCCGTATGGCGCGACATCGACGCCGACCCTGAGGTCTCGTGCGCCATCATCACCGGCGCGGGAGACGCTTTCTCTGCCGGCGGCGATCTCGAAATGGTCGAGAAAATTATCGACGGGTTCGAGGACCGGGCCCGCGCCTGGAAGGAAGCCCGCGACCTCGTCTACAATATCATCAACTGCTCCAAGCCGATTGTCTCGGCAATGACCGGACCGGCGGTGGGGGCGGGGCTTGTCGCCGGGCTGCTGGCCGACATTTCGATCGTCGGCAAGTCGGCGAAAATCATCGACGGGCACACGCGGCTGGGCGTTGCTGCGGGGGATCATTCGGTGATCATCTGGCCGCTGTTATGCGGCATGGCCAAGGCCAAGTACTACCTCTTGACCTGTGATGCACTGTCCGGTGAGGAAGCCGAACGCATCGGTCTCGTATCCCTGTGCGTCGAGGACGACGTACTCCAGGAAACCGCCCTGAAAGTGGCTCAGAAGCTCGCCAACGGCGCGCCCTCGGCGATCCGCTGGACAAAATACGCACTCAACAACTGGCTGCGAATGATGGGGCCCAGTTTCGATGCCTCCTTGGCCCTCGAATTCATGGGCTTCTCGGGACCGGAGGTTAAAGAAGGCGTTGCCTCGCTGAAGGAAAAACGCAAACCCGATTTCCCGAAGGATGTGCCGCTGTAAAAATTGTCGCGCCGTTGTCGCTCACTAAATTTGGCTTAACGCGCGCGCTGGGACTGGCGATAGAGCGCGTAGACAGTGATCGCAGCGAATATCGCCAGCGCCGGGAACAGTACAAAGTCGAGGTAACCGACGATCGAAGATAGGCCGACACCGACGACGAGGATCACCAGGATCGGGGTCACACAACACACCGCGGCGACAACGGTCCCGACTACGCCGACCTTGAGCAATGTTTTGTCTTTCATTGTGATCTTTCCTTCACGTGTGTTGCCCGTTCTCTATTTAGGTATCCAAGCTGCGATGTCAGCCGGCGCAGCAGGACAGTTTGGTGACATCCTTGTCAAATGTCTGCGCCGCCAGCTTGAGCCCCTCGACCGTCGTCAGGTAGGGGAAGATGGTTTGGGCCAACGCCGTGGTCGTCATCCCGCATTTGATGGCAATGGCGGCTGTCTGGATGCTGTCCGCGCCTTCGGGGGCAATGATATGGGCGCCGAGGAGCCGGTCGCTCGCAGCATCCGCGACCAGCTTGATGAGCCCTCGCGTGTCGCGGGCCGCCAGCGCACGGGGAACATGCTCAAGTGGCAGAACAGAGGTTTTGACATTAAAACCCTGCGTCGTCGCCTCGGCTTCGGTCAGCCCGACGCTGGCTACCTGCGGATCGGTGAATATCACCGCCGGCATGGCGCTGGCATCGTAGGCGCGGCCGTCGCCGTTGAGTGCGTTTTCAACGGCAATACGCGCGCCGTAAGCGGCCATGTAGACGAATTCGTCGCGGCCGGTGACGTCGCCGGCAGCGTAGATACCGGGGACCGATGTCCGCATCCGGTCGTCGATCTTGATGCCGTTGTTGGCAGTGGTCTCAACGCCGGCCTCTCCAAGCCCGAGCCCCTTAATGTTGGGATGCCGCCCAGCGGTGACGAGCAGGGTCGACGCCTCGATTGTCGCGCGCGCGCCGTGATCTTCGACATCAAGGGCGATGCCCTTGTCGGATTTGCGGGCTGAGCGGTAGGCGATGCTCTCGCGCACGTCGATGCCTTCCGCGCGCAGGAACCCGGCGAGTGCTTCGCCGATTTCCGGCTCACTGCCGGGCAGGACGCGGCTACGGCACAGAAGCGTCACCTGGACCCCAACGCGGGCGAACATCTGGGCGAGCTCGCAGCCAATGTAACCGGCGCCGATGATAATCATCGATCGGGGCAGGGTCTTGAGTTCCAGCGCGGTAGTGCTGATCAGATAGGGGACGTTCTCGATACCCACGATCGGCGGGATGCTCGGCGAGGATCCGGTGGTAATTATGACCTTGTTTGCGGCGATCTTGGTCCCGTTGATCGCCACACCGCCTTCGATTAAGCGTGCGCCGCCTGCGAGATAGGCCACGTTGTTGTATTCGGGCAAGACGTCGATGTATTTGGCCTGGCGCAAATCGCCAACCAATGCGTCCTTCTGCGCAACGAGTTCGCTCCAATCGTTGAGTTTCGCGTCACCGGCGATGCCGGCGAAGCGCGAGGCGGCACGGCTGTGGTGGAGAGCCTCGGCCGCCCGGATCAGAGTCTTCGAGGGCACGCAGCCGACATTGACGCACGTCCCGCCGATCGTCCCCTCGCCGATCAGCGCAACCTGAACACCAAGTTCGGCTGCCGTGATGGCGGCGGAGAATCCCGCCGATCCGGCTCCGATCACCGCAAGATCGTAGTCTTTGCGGTCACCTGCGCCTGTCGGCGCGTAAGTGTTGCTCATGGAACTCTCTCCTCGGATATTCGTCAGCGTCCTGGCGGGCCTACTTCGTTCCCTTCGCCGGGGTCAGCAGTTTCGTATTACCTTCCATCATCTTTTATGATGAACCTTCCTTCTTCACGATCTTGGAGGGGAAGCCGACGCTCGCGGTGGCAGCGCTCAGCGCGCCGGGGTTGGTCCTGGCATCGTCATAAATGACGATGGCGGTTTTGTCCTCGTAGGACACCACCACCTTGCGGACACCCTCGACCCTGGAGAGGGTTTGCCGGATGATGTATGGGCACGTCGGGCAGTTCATGCTGAATACATCGAGCGTGACCGTTTTCTCCGCTGCCTGGACCGCGCCGGCGCTAAATGCGCTTAAGGCAGAGAACACGATCGCGGCGAGAAGATGCTTCATGGATTGTTTCCTCCAGCTAGATGCCGAGCAGGGCCGGCGCGACGTAGGGAAATGCGATGGCTGCAGCGACCAGCACAGTCGACGACCATAACCCCACCTTGACGATTCGCCGTGAGCGCGTACTGCCGCAGGCCTCGCCATCGGCGCACGCCGCATTCGGCTTGCGGTAGGTCAGATAAAAGCCACCGGCGAGGAAAGCGAGCGTCAGGACAATGAATATCCACTGATAGGGCGCCAGGGCAGTCAGGTTGCCGATCCAGGCCCCCCCGGCGCCGGCGCTGAACAGCGCCAGCGGCAGGATGCAGCACGACGACGCGCCGATTGCGCCGACCACGCTGCCCGCTGCAAGATAGCTGCCCCCGCGGCCCACGTCCGAACCATCGCTTCGCCTTTCGGCGCGTAAGTGGCGCAGAGATGTCCCGACCTGTTCCTTTGCCCTCATATTCACTCCTGACCGAACTTCGCTCAAAGCCATATACCACCTGTACAAGCTACAGGTTCAAGAACTAAATAACATGAACGCGCAGATCGATATCGGGGTAGCGTTCACGGTTGCGCATGCGGGCAAGATCGAAAGCCTCGACGAGGGGAATGTATGCGACACCGGGTCGAGCCTTCGCCCAATCGTCAAAAATATTGGCGCCAGCAAATAGATTGACGTGGCTGCAAAATGCGCCGCGCAGGTTCTCGCGGCAGGATTGGGCGTCGGGGGCGACGACCGACATGACGACACCCGCCGGGCGTTCGGCGACGATCCGGGTGGGAGTGAGTTCAAGGTTGATCGCCTGTCCGCTCGCCGGACATATCGTCGCCACGCTCGCGCGTTCGCCAAGAATCTCCGGCAGGAACAGAGCGTCGAGGACGCACCAAGTATACAGCTTTTGCGCGCCGATGGTGAAACTGTGAGCGGTCGGTGCGAGGCTGAGCCCGATGAAGGCGGTAATCCGGCCATCCGCGTCGCGGTCGAGCACCGAAGGCGGCAAAAGATCGAGCAGGGTGGACACGTGCGCTTCCGCCTTCGTCAAGGCTTTAGCTAGGTCCGCCGTCGACACCGCCGAGCCGCGGGCTAGGAGGCGGTAGGCGGCCACCGACAGGCGTTGATTGCCGGCCGTGTTTTCGGCCAGGTATTCTTCGCTAAGGAAGGCACCAATGGAATTTCGGCTGATTTCGTGCGGTACTGGCATCGTTTTCAATTTCCGGTTGGCCGGCGCTCGCTCGGGTCACCCCGCCGGCATGTATATGCGATAGTTGTGGATATAGGATCTCGTATCGAACGAGCCTTCGACAAGCCCCGTCCGGTTGACCGCCGCATCGCCGCCCTCGGCCGGCTCGTTAAACCTGATTGCCGAGGCCATCCGCCAAACCGGCGCGCCTTCATCTCTGGTGAAAAATCCGAGGATATCGAAACCGATCTCACGCTCGCTGTCGGTTCGAATGGTGCCGAGCATATTCACCTCGCAGGCGGTCGCGCTCTGGTTCTCGTAAAGATCCCACGTCACGGCGCCGGAAATCAGGGAGCCGGCGATCTCGCCGTCGCCCTGGCCGAGATAGTTGCCGAAAACGGCCGGCGGCGGTCGCTCGTTCTTGCCGCGATAGCGCAGCTCCATGGTGGCGACTTCCTTCATGCCTGTCATACCCGCCTCCCACTCGCCTGGTATTCGTGAGTGTAATGTGGTACCTGTAGTAACTACAGGTACAAGGATTGAGTCTCATGCAAAACATCACATCTTCGCGATCAATGGTAAGCATCGGCGAGTTGGCCAAGGCAACCGGCTGCAAAATCGAAACTATTCGGTTTTACGAGCGCATCGGTATCCTGCCGCTGGCGCCAAGAAGTGAAGGTGGGCACCGGATTTACGATCAAGTTCAGATGAAGCGGCTGAACTTCGTTTGTCGCAGCCGTGCGCTCGGCTTCTCGCTCAAGCAGGTCCGCGATCTGTTGTCCCTGGTCGATGGCGGGAATGATAGTTGCGCCGAGATCAAGGCGCTGACCCTCGATCATCTTGCAAATGTCAGGCGTAAAATCATCGACCTGCAGCGCATGGAATCGGTGCTGGCTGAGACGGCGGCAAAATGCGTGGGTAACGATCTACCCGACTGCCCGATCGCCGAAGTGCTCTACCACTAAACTTCCCTGGAACATTCCCTCCCTCTATAAAAAGGGAGGAAATATTCAGCGCACCAAGCTCCCGTCATTCACGGCGGGGTCGGCGGCGGTAGCGGTGGCGGAACCGGCGATTAAAATATTCCCGGCGCTGTTCGGCATTAAGAGTACCGGATATTTTGGTGAGCACTTCCTGCATGGTTTCCTGCGCCGCCAGTTTGCGTTTACTCAGATCGCCATAGGCCGCCTCAAGAGCCTTTAGATCGAGGGGGTCGGCGCGTAATTGTTGCCGCACTTCGCGGCGCGCCTTTCTGATAGCGCGCACGCGCTCCCGCAATCCCGGGCGCGCAGTACGCCAAATCTCTTTGACCCTGCGGCGGGCATCGCTATCGAGCGAACGTTTAGCCGCCCAATGGGGAAACGGCTGCCCCGAATGGGCGTGGTGTCCGGGCCAGTGGAAGAGAAATCCGACGACGATTGCGCCGACCACGAACAGGTTTATCGCCAGCGATACGATCAGAGCGATGCCCAACGTGCGGGGCGATAGTTTCTTCATTGTTCACCTTCCGGGTCGAAGACCACCATGCTGGCAATTTCGCTGATCTCGCCTTCGATCGCCTGTTCGCCGGAGGCAAATGGTTCTGGCGCCTGGCTGCCGGCGATGATGCCGAGAATTGCCGCGGCGGCGAGCGTCGAGATCGGTTTCCAGGCCGGCCCGAAGGGCCAGATGGGCGCTGCCCAGAAACGCGGACGCGGCGCCGTAGCGGCGGACAGAATGGCTACCATCAATTCGGGCGCCGGCGCCGGCGCGGCTGCCTGATCGAGCGCTGTATCGAGATCAGCGGCCTCCTCACAAAGAGCGCGCGCCTCGGCGGAAGCCTCGAGATATTGCAACGCAGCTTGCCGCCGGTCGGCGGGCCAGCGCTCTGGATTGGCGCCGTAGCTTTCGAGCAATCGGCGCAATAGGGTCAGATCGTCAGACATTCTGCCCTTCATCACGGTTCTCCCAACAGGTCTGTACGTTGATCGGCCAACGCGCCACGTAAACTGCGACGGCCACGGGCGAGGAGCGATTCCAAGGCATCGATACTGACGCCCAAGGTATCGGCGGCCTCGATATTGCTGAATTCCTGATAGTGGACGAGAGCGATGGCGGCGCGCTGGCGCTCGGGCAACTGGGCGATCGCCGTCTCGACGATAGTCGCCACCTGATCACGCTGGAGGGCCGAAGACGGCCCACCGCCAGGGGCGGCAATAGCGGATTCGTCGATTGGATAGGTCGGTTTGCGCACCCGTAATCGGTCGATGCTGAGATTGTAGGCAACCCGCGTTAGCCATGTCCGCACTTTTGCCTTTGGCTGCCAACGGCGCGCCATCCGCCACAAGCGAAGGAAGCTCTCCTGGGCCACATCCTCCGATTCGGCGCGATTGCTGAGGATTCGGTAAGCGAGGGCGATCAGCGGCCCAAGCTCACGGTTGACCAGAATGCGGCTCGCGCCGGCGTCGCCCGCCGCCACAAGCCGCATCAAATCGGCATCCGCCGTCCGCGCGTCCGTCCCGTTCATGCCGGGGATTATAGCTTGAACCAAGGCGGGCGCGCTCAACACATTTCCTTTACGACCAATGCCTCCATGGACAAACAAGTCAAAGCAGGCCGATCCTTCGGCAACGGCCCCGGACGATCTAGTTGCCGCGACGAAATTCACCACGACCTTCACCCGGCCCCTTGCTCCAGCGCGAGCCCATATGGTGCCTCATCATGCCGCGATAGCCGTGGCCGCGTTGGCTCCACTTTCCGCCATGACGCCAACTGCGCTTCATGCCACGCCGCCCGCCACGTTTGCCACCCGCGGCGAACTTCGCGGCAACTTCTTCGCGGGACACCACCCCATCGCGATTGCGATCGAAATGGCGGAACAGGCGGCCGGTACCGGCGACATATTCAGCCCGCGAGAGCTTACCGTCGCCGTCGAGATCGAGCCGGGAGATGCCAAATGCCAGGCGGCGCGGCAGCCGCTTTTCGGCGTGTTTCTTCATCTCTTCGATTGTGATGGCGCCGTCGATGTTGGCATCCATGCGCCACATCCGGTATTTGCGCCGGCCTGGCATCTCATCGAGTGTAAGCTTGCCGTTTTTGTCTTTGTCGAAAGCGGCAAAGCGTACCGCCAGCCGCTTCTCCATGCGGGCTCTGGCATTGGCAGCAACCTCGATGCTGTCGAGCGATCCGTCGCCATTCTTATCGGCCGCCTTGAACAGGCCTCCGCGGTATTTGGCGATTTCCTCAGCGGTGATCTTGCCGTCCTTGTTGGCATCGAGGCGGCCGAAGATCAAATCGATGCGCGGATCCTTGGCCGGGGCCTTGGCCTCGGCGAGCGCCAAACCAGGGAGGGCAACCGCCGCCGCTGCGGCAATGGCGATGATTCTGAGTTTCATTCGGGAGTTCCTTTCGCTTGTCGGAGTGAAGTAATTCCGGCCCCTTGTTCGAGCCGTTCTGATCCCTTCAACGAACCCCGATCAGCATTCCGTCGCCATACGATTGCTCTATGGAATAACGAGCACCATAATTGGGACCCATGACGACCCTCGGCCAAGCCCTTGCATCGACTGCGCGACACAATACCGAGCGCATTGCCATTCTTGACGGCGATAGCCGGATTACCTGGTCCCAATTCGCCGAGCGGGTAGCGCGGACAGCCGGTGCACTGGCGCAACGCGATGTTCGGCGCGGCGAGCGGTTCGCCATCTACGCCCGCAATAGCCGCCGGTTCGACGAGCTGAAATGGGCCGGGTTCTGGCTCGGCGCTGTTCCGGTGCCGATAAACTGGCGCCTGGCGCCGCCCGAGGTCGCGCATATCCTGAACGACAGCGCGGTCGGCTTGATTGTCGTCGAGGAAGAGTTCGCGCCTGTATTCGAAGTGGGCGCCCTGGCCGAATGGTCGGATCGATTGCTCGGTTTGCCGGACGCTTACGAGGCGGCATTGGCCGAAGCCACGCCGGCACCGATGGGCGAGGCGAGCGAGGACGACGATGCGATCCTGCTCTATACCGGCGGCACCACGGGCCGCAGCAAAGGTGTGCGCCTGACTCACCGCAACATCGTCTCCAATGCTCTCGCATTCGGCCTCGGCACTGGTGCCCGGCGCGATGACATCTACCTTCACGTCGCGCCGATGTTCCACTCCGCCGACCTTCTCGGCACCGCCTGGTTCCTCATCGGCGCCAGCCACGCCTACTTGCCTGATTTCTCTCCGGGTGCATTTCTCGAAGCGATCGAGCGTTACAAGGCGAGTGCGACGGTCGTAGTTCCGGCGATCCTAATGGCGACGGTTAGCGATCCTAATTTCGGCAAATACGATGTCTCGAGCCTGCGCCTGCTCGGCTATGGCGCCGCACCGATGGCCTACGAGTGGATCGAGCGGACGGCGAGGGCGTTCCCGCGCGGCTGCCTTTCCAACTCCTACGGCCTGACGGAAACCGCGCCCGATCTCACGATATTCGATCCGGCTGAGTTCATCGCCGCCATCGAGAGCGGCGATCGTAGCGGCATCGTCACCTCGGCCGGCAAACCCAACGTCCTCGTCGAGCTGCGCGTCGTCGGGCCGGACGGCAAGGATGTACCGGATGGCGAGGCGGGCGAGCTGTGGGCGCGCGGGCCGAACATCATGAAGGGCTACCTCAACCTGCCCAAGGAGACAAAGGCGGCACTGGCCGGCGGGTGGCTGCACACCGGCGACATCGCCCGCATCGACCAGGGCGGCTACGTCTATCTGCTCGACCGCAAGAAGGATATGGTGATTACCGGCGGTGAGAACGTCTATTCATCGGAGGTCGAGGCAGCGCTCCACCGCCACCCTGGCGTCAGGGAAGCGGCGGTTGTCGGACTGCCCGACGAGCGGCTGGGCGAGGCGCTGTTCGCGGCCATCGTGCCGGCACCCGGCGCCAAGCCGAGCGTCGAGGACATCATCCAGCATTGCCGGCCGTTGATTGCAGGTTATAAAATTCCGCGCCGGATCGACTTCGTCGAGGCGATGCCCAAAAGCGCGCTGGGCAAGATACTCAAGGCCGAGTTACGCAAGACGTACGGTGGTTGACCTGTCAAGCGATCAAGCCAATTCTATCAAGTATTAGAATTTAGGAGAGAGTGATGGCTAAGCCGCGCGGACGCAACATGCCGCAGCCCTTGTCGACGAATAATCAGCCGACATTGGAAGACCAGTTCGATGGTCCTAAGCGCCGGGCCTATGACGAGGATTGCGGCTTCGTCATCGAAGAGAATTTCCAGCGCTTCAACGCCTGCAACGACGTCTTCTCCCGCGTGCAATGGGACGAAGGGGTGCGCAGCGAGAAGGGCATCAATTGGTTCAAGTCCATGTTTACGCACGGTCTCGGCGTGCGAAATACGGAAGGCTACCGGGCAAAGGATTTTGCGCTTCGTAACGCTGCCTGGGTCGGCTCAAATCTATTGATTGAGCGCAACCTAGCGAACGGGCGTCATGACGGCTTCCTCGACGACCTTACCGGCTACGCGCCGCCCGCGCCGGTAAAGATCGAGATCGAGGACCCGGCGGAAATGGCTGCGGAGTTGAAGCAAGTAGCTCGGATCTTCGGCGCCGATCTCATCGGCATTACGTCAACCGACCTGCGTTGGCATTACAATCGGCGTTTCAGCGCCAAATCCCGGTCTGAAAAGGAGAATGCCGATTGCTCGGAATTGCCCAACTGCATCGTCATCGGCACCGAAATGCCTGGTAAGGTGATCCAGACCTTCCCGTCTGCCCTGGCCGGCACGGCGGCTGGCTTCGGCTATTCGAAGGACGGGCTCGCCCTGATGTCGATCGCGCAGTTCATTCGCAACATGGGCTATCGGGCAATCGCCAGCCTCAACGACACCGCGCAGTGCATTCCATACGCCATTCAGGCGGGGCTCGGCGAATATGGCCGGCACGGGCTGGTGATCACCAAGCAATACGGTCCGCGCTTGCGTTTCGGGAAGATATTTACCGATATGCCGCTGGCGCACGATCAGCCAGTGAAATTCGGGGTCAAGGAATTCTGCGACATCTGCCGCCGCTGCGCCGATGCCTGCCCTCCCAAGGCGATTCCCCACGGTGAGCCGGACGGCGCGCTCCACAACCAATCGAATTTCGTCGGCATTAAAAAATGGAACGTCGACGGCGAGAAATGTTTTAAGTTCTGGGCTAATCAGGGCACCGAATGCGGCATCTGCATCCGCGTCTGCCCTTACAATAAGCTGCCGGAAACCAAACTTGGCAAGATGTACTTCAGAAACTGGAAATGGTTAGCCGGTACACGGCTGCGTCGCCTCGCCCTCTGGCTCGACATTAAGCTTCGATTTGGCGAGCGTTTTAAGCCCGATTGGTGGTGGAAGAACCGCCCAGGCTGGTAGACGAATAAAAAAGGAATGGCATGAATTATGGCAAGCAACGGAACTTGGAACGTTTATCTTTCGGGAGAAATCCATACCGACTGGCGCGATCAGATCAAGACCGGCGTCGCGGCCCGAAATTTACCGGTCGACCTCGTCTCGCCGGTCACCGACCACGCGGTGAGCGACGATGTCGGGGTCGAAATATTGGGGCCCGAGGATGATCCTTTTTGGAAGGATCATAAGGGCGCGCGGGTAAACGCGATCCGCACCCGCACGCTGATCGCCAGCGCCGATGTCGTCGTCGTGCGCTTCGGTGACAAATACCGCCAGTGGAACGCCGCCTTCGACGCCGGATACGCCACCGCCCTCGGTAAACCGATTATCGTTCTGCACGATCCCTCGCTCACCCATGCGTTGAAGGAGGTCGACGGCGCGGCGCTGGCCGTCGCCGAAACTCCCGAGCAGGTAGTTCGTCTCCTCGACTACACGATTAACGGACGGCTGTAAGATTCTGTTTCGACAGCAGTAACGCTAATCGCGTTCCGATCGAACAGCCGGCAACCCCATCTGCCGGCAAACCGCATTGGTCAGAGGATTGGCGGGGTGGCGCATTTCAAGCAGGATCGAATAGTGGTCGACATCCTCGACTTCCATATGCGCTACCTGTTTGCCGGCGCCGTGGCAGAACTCGGCGTAGAGACGTGACTGGCGGATCCATTCGGGCGATTCGCCGAGGCCGACGGCGACAAAAATCGGCGCCTGCCCGATGGGCGCGTGCAGGAGCGGGCTAAAGGGCTCTATATCTTCGGGCCGCAGGCCGATCTCGGCGTTGACCAGGATCCATTGCACCGGTTCGAGATCGTAGATCCCGCTGATCAGACTGGCGCCCTTTATGGCTTCAATCGGCACAGTTCCGCTTTCATCCGCCAGCGCCAACGCGGCGAGGTGGGCGCCGGCCGAGTGGCCGAGCAGGTGGAGGCGGTCAGGATCGCCCCCGTACTCGCCGGCATGGCCAGCGATCCAGGCGAGGGCGCGCCCAACCTGGGCGACGATCTCGCCGAGCCCGACGGCGGGGCAGAGATCGGTGTTGAGCGCAATGACGCAAGCCCCGGCGGCAACGAAGGGCTCGGCGATGAAGCCGTTGGCCCGGGCCGAGCCCGCGCGCCAATAGCCACCATGCAGAAAAACCAGGACAGGTGCATCGGCTTGGCTGGCCGGGTAGATATCGAGCGTCTCGCGCGGCCTCTCGCCGTAGGGAACGCCGAGCCGGCAGGTCAATCTCTCCCGCGCCTCGTCGCTGAGCTTCTCTCGGCGGGCCTGGATTTCCTCGACGTCCTCGATGATGGCGCGCGGGTCGAACTGGCGCTCGAACTCAGCCGCCGAATAGCGCGCGCCCCGGTATTCGATCCGCCCGCCATGGTTCATGTCACTAACCTTTTGTCTATCGCCTACCGCCAATCGTCGATGGCGAACTTCTCGGGGCGATTATAGCCTTCTGCAGCCGGGCGCATCATTGCGATTCCGTTCATTTCGGTGATGTAGCCGGCATCCTGCATGATCCGATATGTTTCCGAGCGGCCAACATTGGTTCCGACGATCACCTTGGCGAGATTGCGTTGCTCGGCATGGCTCTCGATCGCCGCAAGAAGGCGAGCGAAGCGGTCCGGCGCCTGTGCACCCGAGGCCGCACCGGCGAACTTGACCAGCATCTGGCCTTCGCTGGCCTCGGAGTCCGGCCCGTGATGACAGACCGCGAAACCGGCGAGCCCGCGATCGTCGCGTAAAATGAGCGTTTCGCCCAAGCCCCCTGCAGCAATGGAACGGACTTCGCGCCGCAGATCGAGCCCCGGCTCGATTCCATGGGTGAGTGCCTGCATGGAATCCAACTCGCCCTCGGGGTCCGCGGCCTCGGAAAAGAGCGCCAGACCGACCGGTGCTTTTTCCGCCATGGGTGGCTTCGCCATGACCGCGATAATCCTCTGCATGACGAAGCCGTAATCTTCGTAGAGCCTGATGTGGGTCGGACTCTGGGGATGGGTGAAGAGGCCGGTAAAAGCGAAGTCCTCGTGCTCGATCACCTCGACCAGCGCCGTCATGATCCGGCGTGCGAGGCCGGTGTTCCAATATTTGGGCAGCACCGTCAGGGGCCCCAAAATGCACACGCTGCCCCAATGCATCATCAAACCGACCGCTGCCAGGGACCCATCGACATCGACCGCCATCGCCCCTTCGGGCCAGACCCGCCAACGCGGGCCGATCACATCGGCGCCGCGGCGGAAGGCCGAGGGGTCGGGCATGCCGTAGAAGGTGGAGAAGGCGGTCCTGTTGCAGATCCGGGCAGCTGGAAGGTCGGCTTCGGTGAGGGGGCGTGTTTCGACTTTCATGGCCGTCCTTTTGGCATGGCGCTCCTCTTGGTTCAGCCGGCCGCGCGGACCGGCACTTCCATCTCGCCGATCCCCTCGAAGGTGCAAGTCATGGTATCGCCAGGCTTGACCGGGGCGACGCCTTCACAGGTCCCCGTCATGATGATGTCGCCGGGGTGAAGCGTATAGAAGCTCGAAGCCCAGGAAACCTGTTTAGCGACCGATAGGATCATCTGGTCGGTATTTGATTTCTGCCGCACCTCTCCGACCACCGACAACTCAAAATCGAGTGCGTCCGGGTCGGCGATTTCGTCCGCCGTCACCAGCCACGGCCCCAACACGGCGTAGCTTTCAACCGATTTGCGAAAGCTGCGATCCTCCGATCCCCGCACCGTCATATCGAGAGCAATGGCATAACCTGCGACATAATCAAGCGCGTCTTTCTCGTCGATTCCATCGGCGGTCTTGCCGATAATAACGCCGAGCTCGCATTCGTGGTCGGTGCGGCGGTCAGGGAAACGAACCGCTACCCCTTGTGAGGGGCCGACGAGCGAGCTGGTTGCCTTGAGGAACAGGCCCTGATCGATGACCGAGCCGGCAAACCGGGTCATGTCGATATCAGGGTCCGCGTGGGCTTCTGCGACATGCTTCCTGTAATTGACCGGCGTGCCAATGATTTTCGAGGGATTTGCTACCGGGCTCAACAGCTTGACCTCGCTCAAAGGGCGTCCGTCAACTTCATCGGCCGCTGATTCCATCGCCGGGCGAAAGCGCCCCAGGTTGGCGATCAGCGGATCGCCCTCGGGGTAGGGATAGATCAGCGAAAGCGAGGAGAGAACGCTGCTCACATCGTGGACGAGAGACTTACGGACGACGCCGAGCCGGTTGTCGTCGAACCAGCATATCCTCACTTCGTGCCCCAGACGTCGTCAGCCACGCCGACCAGAAGTTCGAGCTTCCTCTTCTCGTCGTCTTCGCTCAGCGGATTGCCGGCAACGGTGCTGGCGAAGCCGCATTGCGGGCTGATCGACAGGCGGTCGAGCGGCACGAATTTGGCGGCTTCCTCGATGCGCGCCTTGAGCCGATCGCGGTCCTCGAGCTGGGGCACCTTCGAGCTGACCAATCCGAGGACGACCCTCTTGTCCTTGGGCACGAAGCGCAGGGGCTCGAAACCGCCGGCGCGCTCGGTATCGTATTCGAGAAAGAAAGCGTCAACCTCAACGCGGCCGAAGACCTGCTCGGCGATGTCGTCGTAGCCGCCCTCGGTGAGCCATTTTCCCTTGAAATTGCCGCGGCACATGTGCATCCCCGCTGTCATGCCCTTTGGCCGGCCGCCCGCAGCATCGTTCATCGCCGTGATGTAAAGATCGATCAATCGCTCGGGATCGCTGCCGAAACCCTTCACCTGATCGCGAATATCGGGGTTGCCGAGCATGATCAACGGCACTTCGTCGAGTTGCACGTAGCGGCAGCCGAGCGCGTGAAGATCGGCGATTTCCCTTGCAAAGATGGCACAGAGATCGGCGAAGAAAGCCTCGTCTGTGTCGTAGCCCGAACCCTCGATAGTCTGTGAAAGGCGCCAGAAATGAAGGGTCGAAGGCGAGGGCATGGTGATCTTCGGCGTCGCCGTGGCGACCGAGTTCAGGAAGCTGAATTCCCCGGTCGAGATCGGCTTGGCTTTTTTGAGCCTGCCGGTGCAAGTAGCGGCGATGAAGGTCTGCTCCTCGCCGCCCTCGTCGTGGAATGTGAACAGCGCCGGCGCCGTCCCCAGCCCTTCGATGGCATCAACCCAATGTCCCCAGTACGACGCACGGCGATACTCGCCGTCGGTGACCATCGCGAGCCCCGCCGTCTCCTGGAGCGCCACTACCTGGCGGATCGCATCCTCCTGGATCTTGTGGAACGCCGCATCGTCGATATCGCCGCCAGCGTGGGCACGAAACGCTTGGGTCAGCTCCCTGGGCCGGAGCAGACTGCCGAGATGTTCGGCGTGAAACGGGGGAGAATGGGGAGCTGTCATGGGTGCGCTTTCAGTGAAGCTGAGGGGAAATCAAGAATATCAATAGATCTATAGAAAAACAACTGCCGAAAAACGAGCGGACCGCGCTCAATCCTCCGGCGGTTTCAGCTTCCCCTTGATGATCTTGCGGGTTGGGGTAAGGGGCATTTCGTCCACCACGACCAGCTTTTCGGGCAGCTTGTTCTTGGCGATCTTGTATTTGAGCAGGTGATCGCAGAGCGCCTTCAAAGTTACATTTTTAGCGCCCGGAGAGAGAGTGACAAAGGCGCAGGCCTTCTCGCCGAGCACTTCGTCTTTCATCGGCACGATCGCCGACAGGGCGATCTTGGGGTGGGCGTCCAGCAAATCCTCGATGTCGCGGGGATTGTATTTTACCCCGCCGCGGTTGATCACGTCCTTGATGCGCCCGGTTATCGCGACGTTGCCGTCTTTATCCGCAGTCGCCAAATCGCCCGTGCGGAACCAGCCATCCTCGGCAAACGCGGCCTCGTTGGCGGACGGGTTATTGTAATAGCCGGGGAACAGCAGGCATCCCCTGATCTGCAATTCACCTTCCTCGCCGGGGGCCTTCGATGCCCCGGTTTCGGGGTCGAGGATGCGGATTTCGGTTCCCGGGCTCGGTCGGCCGGCGGAATGGGCCGAGACCGCGAGCGGATCGCCGGGGCGGGTGTAGAGGCCGCCTTGGGTCTCGGTCATGCCCCAGAGCTGGGTCACCGCGCCATCGGGGATTTGTTCCTGGAACCATTCGACAAGCTCGGTCGGGCAGGCGCTGCCCGACATGATGACCAGCTTCAGCGAGGAGAAATCGTGTTTATCGACTAGCCCCATGCCCCGGCAGGCAGCGATGTGGGCTGGCGCGGTCCACAAGCCGGTCGGACGATCCCGCTCGATCAGGCTCGCCAGATCGGGCGGAGTGAAGACCGGCAGGAGGATGTTGCACGCGCCGGTGGCCATAGCGATGTGAAAGCTGTAGAGCCCGAAGAGGTGCGTGAAGGGCGCCGCCGAGACGATCAGATCATCGCTGGTTATCCCGTGCTCGGGCGCGCCAAGGCGGGCGTTCGACAGCATGTTGTGGTAGCTGAGCGGCACGCCTTTGGGCGCTGAGGTGGTGCCTGAGGTATAGAGCAGCAGGAACGGATCGGAAGCGACCGGCGGCTCCGGCAACGTGGCGTCTGTCTGGCTTTCGATCATCTCTGACAGCCCATGCGCACCCTTAACCGGCGGACCCAGCGCGATCACATGGGCCAGCTTGGGACACTTCGATTTCAGCCCCAGCATCTGCTTGGCTGCTGCGTAGTCCTTGGCCGTCGAAAGGCAGATCACCGCTTTTGCCGAGGCATGCCCAAGCAGCGTCTCGCACTCGGCCGCACGGTAGGTCAT
>JAPULJ010000200.1 GCA_027295145.1 Alphaproteobacteria bacterium
CCATTGAGACGGCCGATGACGAGCGTGATCAGATTGGTCCGCTCCTGCACAAGTCCGCGGGCGAGAAGCGAGGGGCGGTATCCGAGACTCTCGGCGGTGTGCCGGACCTTTTCACGCATCAGCGCGGACGCGCTTGCGCCATCGGTGAACACGCGCGAGACCGCCGAAACGGAAACGTCCGCCTCTTTGGCGACATCTTTTATCGTGACACGCTTCATGACATTTACATACACAAATCGGCAAAAAATTGCAAACGTTTTTTAAAACACTATCATATTGATATAAAAGTTAAAAAATACCATTCATTGATTGATATTGTAAATTTAATAGGCAATTTTTAATAACGCTTCCAATTCCGTAGCCGCCGTGATATGTCGCCTCCTGTGGCTTGCAGCCGAGCGAGATAAAGCGATGGAGATGAAGATGAAAGTTGTGACAAGTTTGGTCGCCGCCGGAGCAATCCTCCTCGGCGCGACCTCGACGCAAGCGGCCGAGAAGATGGTGATCGCCGGGCGCGACGGCGGCTATGCGGCCGCGCTCGGCTTGGCGGTCGAGATGTACACAGCGAAGCATCCTGACCTAGTGGTCGAGCGGCTGGAGTTGCCTTGGGCCGGCCTGCGGGAGAAAGTGACGATCTCGGCGCGTGAGAAGGCCGGCGCATTCGACGTGATCATGCTCGACGACACTTGGGCGGTAGAGTTCATGTCCCACGGTTGGCTGGCAGACCTGGACGTGCTCGGCGGCGGCGTCGACGAGGATTTTGTCAAGCCCGCGCGGGATGTTTCCCGATACCCGGTCGGAACCGGGCCGCACTATGCGGTTCCGTTCGTCGGCAATGTCGAGCTGTTCGCCTACCGCAAGGATCTGTTTGACAAACACGGCCTCGGTCGCCCCGCATCCTGGACCGAGGTCGTTGCCGCCGCCAAGACGATCAGCGAGAACGAGCCGGGCGTATCGGGCGTCGTCTTCCGCGGAACGAAGGGCAACCCGATTGTGACCGGCTTCCTGCCGATCCTCTGGGCGCATGGCGCGCGCATAGTCGGCGAGGACGGGAGCGCGCAACTCGACAGCGCCGCGGCGCTCGAAGCCCTTGAGCTCTATCTCAGCCTCAAGGCCTATGCGCCGACTGGCGTCGAGATGTACAACGCGTCCGAGGTTCGCGACGCGCTGATGCAAGGGACGACAGCGATCGCGATCGAACTGTGGCCGTCCTGGGCGCCCTCGCTGGACGACCCGGATAAATCGACAGTTCCGGGCCTGATCGAGATCATGGCCGCGCCGGGGCAGGTGCAGGGTCCG
Source organism: Alphaproteobacteria bacterium (assembly GCA_027295145.1). Taxonomy (GTDB): domain Bacteria; phylum Pseudomonadota; class Alphaproteobacteria; order JAPULJ01; family JAPULJ01; genus JAPULJ01. The sequence goes on from JAPULJ010000200.1 coordinate 1,300, forward strand.
GCGCCGATGCTCGGTGCGTGGCTGCTGGGCGTGCCTACCGATGCGAAGAATCCGGAGCGCGGACGGGACTTCATCGATTTCGTCACCTCGCCCGAGTTTCAGAAGAGACTCTCGCTGGAGTTCGGAACCCCGCCGACCCGCGCCAGCGTCTACCGTGACGCGGAGGTAATCGCAAAGTACCGTTGGTATCCGGCCCAGGTCGAGGCGTTGCAGAACGCGCAGCCGCGGCCGCGGATAAATGAATGGTCCAAGGTCGAGGCGATTCTGGGCGACTATCTGCAACTCGCGCTAATCGGCGCGATGGAGCCCCAAGCTGCCCTGCGCGACGCGAACAAGAAGATCGCGCGGGCGTTGAAGTGAAGCGTTAACGCAGTCTAGTGGTGCGCGGGATGCCGATGGAATCTTCGTCGGCGTCCCGCTTCAATACCAAGAGACCGGCGGTTAGAGTCCAGTTGCGCGAGCCATGAACAGATCGAGTTACGCAGCCATCCTACTATTGGCGCCTGCGATCGCGCTGTTCGCGCTGTTGACCATCTACCCGCTAGGGCGCGCCATCCTGCTGTCGTTCTTCGAGACTGATTACGGATTCGACGAGGCGACATTTGTCGGCCTCGAGAATTTCCAATATCTGTTCGACGAGCCATTTTTTCACACGGCGATCTGGAACACCGTCGCCTTCACCCTGATGGCGACGGTGAGCGAGGTCGCCATGGGCCTGTTGCTTGCGCTGATGGTCTATCGGCCGTTTCCCGGGCGCTGGCTGGTGATCCCGACGCTCATCGCGCCCTTCGTCCTGTCCACAATGGTCGTGACCGCGATCTGGCGGGCCTGGTTCCACTTCGATTTCGGATTTCTCAACAATGTCCTGAGATCGGTTTCCCTACCGCCCGTCGAATGGCTGTTCGACCCCGATATCGCGATGATATCGCTCGTTCTCGTCGATCTGTGGCAGACCGCGCCCCTCACATTCCTGATTCTTCTCGCCGGGTTGCAGTCGATCTCGCCGGAAACCTATGAAGCGGCGCGGATGGACGGTGCGTCGCCGCGGCAGATTCTGGTGACAATCACGCTGCCCCTGCTCCTGCCGCATATACTTCTCGCTTCGTTGCTTCGGGGCGTCGATAGCTTCAAGATCTTCGACAAGGTCTACGCCCTCACCGGCGGCGGTCCGGGTCAGGCGACCGAGACGCTCTCGATGTACGTCTACCGCCTGGGCTTCAGGTTCTTCGACATGGGTCTCGCCTCGGCGGCGGCGGTGGTGATGATCGTCGTCGCCGGTCTGCTCGCGATGGTCTACGCATGGTCCATCATCAGGGGGCGGTCGAGTGTCGCATAAAGCTCCACGCATGGTGCTGATTTACGGCACGGCCACGATTCTGCTGCTGCCGATTATCTGGATGACGGGAACCTCGTTCAAGCCGTCGATCGAGTACGTCTCGACATCGGTGGACCTTCTGCCCGACTCGCCGACGCTCGAGCATTACCGGCTACTGATCGAGCGGGACGATCTGCTCGGCAAGGTCGTCAACAGCCTCGTCGTCGCCTTCGGATCGACGCTCCTTGCCTTGGCGGCAGGCTTTCCCGCCGCCTATGCGCTGGTCCGGCTGAACTTGCCCAAACGCGTCGATATCGCGTTTCTGCTGTTCGTCCTGCTGATCAAACTGTCGCCGCCGATCGTGTTGGCCATTCCGCTGTATCACGTGCTGCGCACGCTCGGACTGCTCGACACCCTCGCTGGCCTGATTCTAGTATATCAGGTTTACGCTTTGCCGTTCGCCATCTGGATGCTGATCGGTTTCGTTCGCGACGTCCCGAAAAGCTATGAGGAGGCCGCGCTGATGGACGGCGCCGGGCTGGCGATGCGGCTGTTCACCGTCGTTCTCCCGATCATGACCCCGGGGCTCATCGCCACCGGCGTGTTCCTGATGATCCTGAGCTGGAACGAGTTCAT
>JAPULJ010000201.1 GCA_027295145.1 Alphaproteobacteria bacterium
CTGTTTCATGCACGAGAGTCGCCGAACGAAAGCCCGTGGCGTTCAGCTCTTCGACCCATCGCTTTCGATGCGTCGTCGCCAAAGCACAGGTAATCCAATGTGCCGACGCAAGATGGTGAGCGTCATCTGACCAGAGCACGGGCAGGCCAGAGAGGCTCGACGCACATTTGGAATGGTCTCGATTTTCCAGGAAACCTGTAAACTCGAAGCTACTGTTTGCCTGATGGGTGTCGAGGAAAACCTCAGCATATCGCGTCGTCCCAAGGCACAGGAGCCGCTGTCTCGCCTTACTCATCAGTCGTCGTCCTTCGGGGACACGCCGTCCGCGCCCTTGTTTGGAAAGCACAATACCTCTCGCACAACACTCGTGGATTTGCTGCAAATGTGCAAATATGAAATTGAGGCAGCGTTTAGGTTTCTGTCATCGGGCTAGGCGGGAGGTGGATGTACTATGGAAGGCAAACGATCTCTCCCATTCTGTAGGGTCTCATTGGTCGGCCGCGAGATGGAGTATGTTAACGAAGCAATCCGACGGGGACGGTTGTCGAGTGATGGTGACTTCTGTCGACGCTGCGAGACGCTATTGAGTGAGATGCTCGGAGGTGCCGCGGTCCTCATGACAGGTTCTTGCACTGCGGCGCTCGAGCTTGCGGCATCCGTCCTCGAGTTAGGGCCCGGCGACGAAGTTATAATGCCTTCTTTCACCTTCGTCTCGACGGCCAATGCGGTTTGTCGTCTAGGGGCGCACCCCCGCTTTGTGGACGTGCGGCCGGACACCATGAACATCGATGAAACCCTGATCGAGGCCGCAATCAACGAAAAGACGAAGGCGATCTTCCCGGTACACTACGCAGGCGTCGGCTGCGAGCCTGAGACGATCATATCGCAGTCAGAAACTCATGGGTTGCATGTTGTCGAGGACTCCGCACAAGGGATCGGTGCACGCTTCAATGGCAAACCCCTCGGTACGTTCGGCGCGATGGCAGCGTTCAGTTTCCACGATCAAAAAAATGTCAGTTGCGGCGAAGGCGGGGCGCTTGTCGTGAACGATCGACGTTATTTGGAGAAAGCCCACATCGTCCGGGACAAGGGCACCAATCGAAAGGCATTCTTCGATGGCGCCACGTCGTTCTATTCTTGGGTGGATATCGGCTCAGCATACGCTCTTTCGAATCTCGCAGCGGCGTTCTTGCTGGGCCAGTTGGAAAAGACAGTTGAGATAACCCAAGAGCAGATCGCGATCTACGACCAGTATATGAACGGCCTCGCTCCGCTCGCGGAAGAGGGAATGATCGAACTGCCCACCGTTCCTGATCGTGCGGAGCACAACGGCCACATAACCTTTTTCTTCGTCCGGAACCGATCGCTGAGAGACGACTTGCTGGGCTATCTCAAGGCGATGGGCGTGCCCGCGGTGTTTCACTATGTGCCCCTGCACTCTTCTCCCTACGGACAGCGCCTCGGCTACACTGCACGCGATCTTCCGGTGACCGAGGAGCTCGCATCGAGGCTGATCCGGATGCCAATGTTTATAGGCATGCGGAGTGATCAGATCGAATTTGTTGTGACTGCGATCTATGACTTCTTCGGTGTGAAGAGACCTCACTGACGAAAGATAACGGTGTTCACCGCCGGCTCGGGCGTCGCTTGCCGGTAGGCCCACACATGGCACACAGTTTCGCTTTTAGCCCCAAGGCCGACATTCCCGCGCTGCCGTCTGAACGTCGCAGTTTGGCACAAACCGGACCTTCGCTTAGCTGCGCCTGAGGGTCGGTTTACGGGTGGATTGCCGACACTGGGCGCCGAATGTCTCCTTTTGGGCGGAAAGCCGACGATGTCCTAGAGGGCGCTGAAGGTCGCAGTTTGACCCAACTCGGACCTTCGACGCGGCAGCGCAAGCGGGGCGCCTTCTACGAGACGCTGGTCTCGGACTGGTCGAAATTCGGCCACTGGGCCGAGGCGGGCGCGAAGACCGCGACCGAGCGAGCGCACGTCATCTGGAAGCGCAGGCTGGCCGAGTTCGAGCCGCCGCCGGTCGACGCGAGCGTGGCCGAGGCGCTGGACGACTTCGGCGCGATGCGGAGGGCGGCGGGTGGCGCCTCGCCGATGGGCTGACGGACCGGCCGGCGGCGCGCGCCTGCGGATGGTCGGCACAGGCCAACCCATGTCCAAAAAGCAACGCGGCCGGCGGAGGGGTGTCCCGCCGGCCGCGCCGCGTGAGGTTGTCTGGAGCCGAACTGACCGGTTACCGCACCAGGCGATAGCGCCAGGCGAAGACGCCATCAATGCCGCCGACGCAGCCGGTACCGACGTCGGCGTTGGCGGTGAAAATAATGTTCTGGCCCGCCTGGATCGAAATGCCGTTCATGGTCTCGTTCGCGGTCAGCATGACAGTGCCGCGGGCGACGATCTGCATGCCGTCGATCGAGGCACCGTCCGCGATGTGGACCGAAGCGCCCGAGTAGAGCCGAACCCCGCCGCCCGGCGCGCAGCCATCCTGCAAGCCGAAACGCGTCCCGGCCGCGAACTCGATGTTGGTCTTGTTGTAGCGCTT
>JAPULJ010000202.1 GCA_027295145.1 Alphaproteobacteria bacterium
GCATGGCTTCCGATGTCCCGCATCGCCGCGCCACGCGCTCCTGGCCGAAAGCCTTGGGAAACCGTCTCTATGGGTCATTATCAACGCTCCTTGGTATTAATCCCGGATCGATATGGGTCCACGGAAACGGTCTGGTTGATCGGATAGCTGTGGAAGGGATGCAGTTCCCTTGGCGGTGGGACGGTGGTACGATTTTCCCGAATTTAGGGATTGTCTGGGAAATACCGGTTGAATCCACGGGAGCGTTGGGCGGGAATCCTGTGCAGATTTTCTATTTCTGGGAGACGAAGAAAGGGGCAAGCTTTCCAGGATATCTCGGCCTCTGCATCGATAGCTGGCGGCGCAACGTACCCGACGCCGAAGTCATTTGCGTTAACCATTCCAACCTGGCTCAGTACTGCGGCGGCCGAGCCGACGTCGAGCGGCTAAAGATCTTCTCGCTGCCCCTGCAGTCCGATATCGTCGCAGTTGCCGTGCTGGCCGAACGGCCCGGGATCTTCCTCGACGCCGATACGGTAATCCTGCCGGGGTTCGATCCCTCGGGCTATGAGGCCGCGTGGCTGACGATGTATGGCAATGCGAAAGCCGAGGAAGGCGGGCACGCTACCAATTTCTTTTATGTTTCCCGTCCAAAAAACCCGGTGCTGTTGCAGTGGCTAAAGGAAGCCAACCGCCGGATCGCCCTGCAAAACCAGCCCTTTGCGCGGTGGAGATGGTGGTTGCGCCGGAATCTGCGGGGCAAGCCCGCGCGCGTCGGCTGGAACTATCTGGGCAACCAAATCCTCGACCCGCTGCTGCGCGACAAAGATTTCAGCGCCGCCATCGACCTGCGCGATTCCGCCGAGTGTGGCTATGTGCAGACCGAGCACTTTATCGGCGCCTATCCGCATATCGGGTCCTATCGGGATCTGTGGTTCGACCCGCTGATCGATGAGGGCGAGGTCTTTGCCCGGGCCCGGGACCACGCGGTCTGCTTGCAGCATTCCTGGACGCCGCCCGAATTTTGCGCACTGGACCGCGAGGCGGTGCTGAGGCATCCATCGTTGAAGGCGCGGGTGCTACGCGCCGCGCTGGGTGCATGAGGACGGGTAGAACATGCCGATCAGCTCAAGACGTCTTGGCCTCAGCCGCCTGATCGAGCGATGGCTGGCGTCGAAGAACATGCGGCGCAAAGTGTTCCGCTCGCTCTCGCGGCAGGGCTATCATGTCCACCGAGAGTTCGGCGATCACAGCTTCATCTATGACCCGTCCGAAGCCATCGGCAAGATGCTGGACGATTATGGCGACGTGAACCGTGCCGAGACCGTGGATATCATCCGTCGCGGCCTTGCCGCAGCGGGGCGTGACAGCGGCGGGGTCTATCTGGAGCTGGGCGCGAATATCGGCACGCAGGCGATTTATGCGGGGCTGGCCTTCGATTTCGACAGGCTGATGGCGGTCGAGCCCGACCCGGACACGTTCAAAGTTCTGGACATGAACGTCCGTATCAATGGGCTGAGCGAGCGCACCCAGGTCTTCGACGTTGCGGTCTCGGATGCCGCGGGCACGGCGCAATTACAGCGCAGCCGGCGCAATACCGGGGTCTCGACCTTGCGCACGCATGCGCTGGACGAGATCAACGCGCGCCCCGGCGGGCCGGATACACTCGACTCGGTCGATGTGCGGCTGGTGCGCGGTGACGACCTGATCGCCGAGAACGGGGTGGCGCCGCAGGACATCGCAATGCTGTGGATCGATGTCGAAGGCTACGAGCCGCAGGCGCTGGCCGGGATGCCGCAGATCCTTTCGCACAAGCCGCCGATGTTCATCGAATACACGCCTGCCTGGCTGACCGGCGATGAGCGCGCGCTGATCGAGAACGCTCTCTTCGACACTTATGCTACGGTGAGTGTGCATCAGGAAGGCGGGCGCCAGATCGATCGCAATGGATTCCGTGCGCTGGAGAAACAGTTCGATCTGTTCGCGTTGCCCTGAGGTAGGCGTCCCACCAGATCACCTCGATCAGATCGCCGCGAAAGCAGAAATCTGCGCGATTGCAGTTTCGGACGAGCCGGGCACAGCGATGCTGTTGCGGACCGCGCGTAATTCAGGCGCCACGACACAAGAAGGGAGGCGGCGCGTGGCCCTTCTGGAGCAAGGTCTTCCAAGTCAGAGAAGGCGACACGGTGCTCCACCTGCATGGCATCACGCCCCACGCGCGTTTCGTGGGCTATTCCCGCTAACACCGGCGATATGGCGAGCTCACATCGAGGCACCATGGCCTACACCATTGCCAAATTTCCTCGGGGCGCCAAAGCATTGCAGAGAAGAGACAAACGCAAAGTTGACACTCGTGCGCCCGCCGGCATCATAGTCGCCACCGCATCAGGGAGGAGCCAATGCGCATCAGCCTCGTGATCCCGACGCGCGAACGCGCAGCACTCCTCGGCCCATGCCTTGAGACGGCACTCGCGGTTCCCGATCCGGATCTCGAAATCGTGGTTTCCGATAACGCGAGCACGGACGGCACGGCGGATCTTCTTGCCGCCCAGACTGATCCGCGTTTGACGGCGGTAAGCCCGGGCACCCGGGTCTCGATGCGGCAGAACTTCGAAGCCGGAATGGCGGCCGCGACCGGTGACTATGTGATCTTCATTGGCGATGACGACGGGGTGACGCCAGCTGGCCTAGCGATGCTGCGTAATGTGCTTATGCGCCATCGGCCCGAAGCGGTGAGCTGGGAGATGATCTATTACGCGTGGCCTTCTGACCGATCGCACCAGGGGTGTGGGTTTTTCCGCATCAAGCCGCGGAGCGTCTATGGCGGGCTCGAGCAGCGCTCGCCCCGACGGCTTATTGCGGAAATGTGCTCGGCGCGCGTGCGCAATTACAGGGAAACGGCAAATATCTACCACGGCTGTGTGTCCCGCGAATTGATCGAGCGTGTCAAGACCGCCAATGGCGGGACGTATTTCGCCGGCGCAATCCCGGACGTCTATGCCTGCATCGCCAATCTGATTCATATGAGGGGCGATCTTCTTTGGCTCGGACATCCCGCAACGTTTGGCGGGGCTTCCGATCGGTCGAGTGGTGCTTCGCAGATGGCCGCCGTGAAGACGCCAGTCGCCGGGCTGGACGAGTTGCGTCGCTTTGCGGCGGAGGTCGCGAATGATCCGGGCACCGCACAGATCGACATCAGCATCCCCTCGGTGGACGCGTTGACCCTCGACATGCTCGACCTCGTCAACAAGCATCACGGGAAGGGACGCCTTTCGATTGATCACCGCGCCTGGATCGACCGTATCCTGCACCGTCTCTCGGTGCTGCCACGCAGTAAATGGGAGGCCGGTCGCGCCATCCTCGCGGCCTATTCCACCGAACTTGGGCAGACAGCAATGTTTGACGATGCATCTCAGCGCCGTTCCTTCTCGGGCCCGGAGACGATGCCCGAAGGCGGCCGGCCGCAGCGCTGTAGCATCCATCCTTTCCGCATTACCTTGGCTCACCCACGGGGTCTCGCTACAGTTCGCGACGCTGCCGAGACGCTAGACGAAGTGTTGGGCAACTGGCACCGGCCCGGCGAGACATCGCTCGGTTCGGTCCGCTGGCTCAGTTGGATCGGAGCCTTAAGGCGTGCGGCGAGAGTGGCACGGCGTTGGGGTTGATCGAATACGCCTCATCCAGGAAGCAATGTGCCGGTCGATATGCCGGATAGCGGAACCGCGTATCGCGAGCGGCGAAATCGGCACAGATGTCGCCGGTCCGGTCGGTCGAGGCGTTGCCCGAGAGGATGACCTCAAAGTCCCCGGCCGTTTGGGTGCACAGGCATTCGAGCGATTCGCGCAACAGCTCGCCACCGTTGTAAACGGGCCCCTCGGTTTCCGACACACGCCGTCAGTGGGCTCCCTGCCCGTCCAGTGCCGCCAACACCTGGTCAATGTCTATCCTGACGCGTTGGCGATAGTCCCCGATATCGCCAAAGACTGGCTGGTAGCGCAGACTAAGCCGACGCGCCATCCACCAGTAAGTGCTTTTGACGAAATCCGCCGAAAAGATCTCGATCACGTGCGTGCCGCGCCTGCAGAACAGCAGATTGGCGAGGCCCGATCCGTGCACGCTCACCACGATGCGCGCCGATCGGAAACGGGCGATCTGCTCTGCATGGTTCTCGTTGCGGGCAGTGAAGCTGTCGAACCCTTCGCTCTGCAAAGCGTTCTCTAGCTCTGGCTCGTTCAGCGGGGTGCGCAGCTTGGTCCCGTGCCGAGTGATATAGAGTCGCTCACCGTATCGGGTGTCGACGGCCTCGCCATAAATCGTCTGGAAGATAGCGAATATCCGGTCCGCCGAGCCCGCGTCGATCATCGGCCACTCCCAGTGATTGTCGCGCGGGAAATGTCCCACAGCCTCGTCGCAGTTGACTATCGTGAAGCGCGGAAATTCGCGCACCGTGACGGCGGAATGCATTCGCTCGACGCCCTCAAAGAACGCCGTCTCAACGGCCGACGAAGGCGCCTGCTTGACGATTGTGAGTGGCTCGCCCGCGATCCCCGGTGTCGCCAGCAGATCGAGCACACGGACGCCGTTTTCTATCAGCATATGGAAGTAGTTGCTGGGCGACAGCGGAGCGAAGACCCGCTCGGCGACCCGAACCAGCGGGCGCCCGAGGCGTACGCTTGTTGCGTTCCAGTTCGCGATCTGACCGCGGACGAGGACCGTTTTTCTCTGCTCGGGCAGCAAGATCGCGCCCGTTGCTATGTCGATCCATGGCGCGCGAATCAGCACCGTTCGCGCACCGTGCCAGACGCGATCAGGCACCCGGCAGTCGGCTGCGCGGCTGTCCTGATGGTCGCACTTGGCTAGGAACTCCATGTGCGGAGAGAGGTCTTCTACCGCGAGAATCTCGGTCTCGTTCACGAGGATTCGTTCAGCCGCCTCGATGAGCCCAATATGGTCGGGAAAGAAGCCGAGTGCGCGGCCAAGCGGCGGGAAGATCCGCACCAACAGCCGGTAGGTCCACCATCTGAGAAATCGCCTCGTCATCACTCGGCGCCAAAGCGGCTTGGTATGTGCAGCCATCATGTCCTCGCAATTCGGCGGATGGCCGATCCTTAACCGTTGCCACCGTCCTTGCCAAGGCTCAGGCAACTTTGACAGATGGCAATCCGACCGATAGGCGCAGTGGCGAAACCTGGAGGGTGCATATGCGAATCGGGCTTAAGCCCAGACCACGATCGACGACGCACGTTACATCCGTTTCCAGATACTCGCGATCCGGCGGTTGATATGAGCGCGCACAGCCCGGCGCATCCGCAGGCGCGCGAGGCCGCCCAGCCCCTGGGCATCGATCAGGGCATCACAGGCGGTCCGATAACCAACAGCGAGGTCGCGCAGCTGTGCCTTCGCATTCGGACGCTTCTCCTTCGCGATTGCTCGGTTGAGGCGGAGCAGAAGGCGAGCCTCGTTCTCGAAAGCTATCCCGCCCTTCAGGATTGCCGGGAAGAGCGCGAGATGATCCCAGCCCCAGACATGCGGATCAATCGCAGCCACCGCCCAGTCAAAAACCTCGCGCAGGTGGTCGGTGCGCCAGAGGCCATAGATCCAACCCGCCTGAC
>JAPULJ010000203.1 GCA_027295145.1 Alphaproteobacteria bacterium
CGGGCAGCGGCGAGCCCGGGATCATCATGGCCTGCGGCCGCATCCGGGCGACCTACGGCGCCGAGACCGGAATCTTCGACCTGCTCGACCGGCCGATCGCCGAGGCTTTCGGCGCCGAACACCCGATCCACCACAGCTTCCAGGCCCTGCTGGTCGAGCTGTCGAATCCGGCGCTCGGCACCAAGGCGCTCGCCGAATCCTTGATGAAGCAGTGCTTGATCTACGTGCTGCGCCGCCTGGCCGGGCGTGGCGATTCGTGCCTGCCGTGGCTGACCGTGGCCGAGACCCCGCGCCTGGCCACCGCCGTCGAGGCCATGCTGACCCATCCCGAGCAAAGCCACAGTGTCGAGGACTTGGCGACGCTCGCGGGCATGAGCCGTTCGGCCTTTTCGGCTCATTTCACCCAGGCATTCGGGCAGTCGCCCCATGGTTTTCTGACCGAGAACCGGCTGCGCCACGCGGCCCATTTCCTGAAGACCACCGAGCTGCCGGTCAAGACCATCGCCGGCAAGATCGGTTACCGCAGCCGCAGCAACTTCTCGCGCGCCTTCAAAGCCAAATACGGCCTCGACCCCGCCTCCTACCGTCAGGGCGCGGGCCGTGGGGAGGACCCGCGGCCCGGATACGAGGCGCCGTAGTGCCTAGGCCGGCAATCCGGGGCGGTTCGGCGGCTGCGCGGAAAAGACCTGAGATGGCGTCCTGAAGTCCTATCCAATTCTCACGAATTTTGAGCATCCGCGGCGAGCCGGGAGTTATGACCCGAGGGGTCATTGCGATAGCACATCCGGGCTGCCATCGTGAGTCGAACGATCGCCGGGTCGTGTCTGCCGCTTTTCTAAAGGTTTTGTATACCAAGGGGCCGTCAATATATTGAATAAGCGGCATTTTACTGAATAAGCCCTACCCAATGGTAGCACGATGCCAGACCCGAGTGGCGGGATCTTCCTGACTACGCAGCAGTCCGATGAGGATCGAGGACTTGTCCGTTTCGACAGATCGAACTGCGAGATGTCGATCCCGGATTTATTTGAGCGACAGGTCCGCGCCTACCCAGGGCGGATAGCGGTCGGTTGCGAACAGCAATCGCTCTCATACGACGACCTCAATCGCGCCAGCAATCGGATTGCGCACGCCATACTGCGGTGCCGGGGCGATAGGAATGAGCCCATCGCATTGCTATTCCGGCAAGGGCCAACAGCAGTTTCCGCAACCATCGGGTCGCTAAAGGCCGGAAAGATTTACGTGCCGCTGGAGCCGAACCAACCAGTGCATGAATTGCAAAAGATAATCGCTCACTGTAAGCCGAGTTTGATACTTTGTGAACGCGGGACCGAACCGCTGGCAAGGAGTTTGATAGTCGATGCAAATCGCCACCTGAACGTTGAAACGACGACTGCCGGCGAGTCGGATATCGATCTCGGCCTAAACCTACTGCCGGATCGAATTTGTTACATATTTTACACCTCCGGAACGACTGGCCCACCGAAAGGTGTTTTCGACAACCATCGCAATGTTCTGCACAATATCATGCGCTACACCAATTCCCTTGGGATAGGCGCCAAGGACCGGCTCTCTCTAATTCAGTCGTGCAGTTTCAGCGGTACCGTTTCGAGCGTGTTTTCCGCACTACTCAATGGCGCCGCGGTCTGTCCGTTCGATCTACAGGGGCAGGGGATCGCACGGCTGGCCAGCTGGATCGAGAGAGAAAGAATTACCGTTTTCCATTCTACTCCGACCCTCTTCGAGCAGCTCATGGCGACCGGCCAAAAGTTCGATAACCTACGCTTGATTCGGCTTGAAGGAGATCGCGCCGCGCCACGGCATATCTCACTATTTCAATCTCACTTTAACGACGATTGCGTGCTCGTCAATGGACTTGGTCTAACCGAAGCCGGCATTGTAAGGCAGTATTTCGTCACGCCTCGAACCAAGACGGACGGGGACGTTGTGCCTGTCGGACAGGCAACTGAGGGCATGGAAATCAACGTCGTCGATGCCGAGGGCTGCAACGTCGATCGGGGAAGAGTTGGAGAAATTGTCATTCGAAGCAGACACTTGGCGTGCGGCTATTGGCTGCAACCCAGCCTGACCGGAGCCGCCTTCGTGCCGGACCCAGCGGGTGGTGGCATGCGGCGTTATCGCACCGGTGATTTGGGCCGGCTGCGCGCGGATGGCTGTCTCGATTATCTCGGGCGAAAGGATTTTCAGGCAAAGCTGCGTGGCCAGTGGGTCGACACCGCAAAAATCGAAGGCGATCTTTGCGCGATGGACTCGATAAGCCAAGCCTTAGTACTGATTCGCGACGGTGGGTTGGGCACACAACAATTGATCGCCTATCTGGTGACCGCGGGCGTACGGCCATCGATCGACAGCATTCGGCGGGCGCTCGGTCGAACTCTGCCTACGGTCATGATTCCGTCAAAGTGTGTGTTCATCGCCGCGATGCCGATGGATCGGAACGGTAAGGTCGATCGGCGCAGGCTGTCTGCGCCGGAGCGGCAACGCCCAAATCTGAAAAAAATCTTCGTTGCCCCAAGAAGCCAAGAGGAAGAAATCGTCGCCAAATGTTTTTGCGAGATTTTGAAAATTGACCGGGTCGGCGTGCACGATGAGTTTCTGGATCTTGGCGGTGATTCCCTATTGGCCGTCGAGCTATTGATGATGATCGAGGAACGCCTGAGAGTAGAATGTCCAGCGGCTCTAATGGGCCGGCTTTTCAGCGTGGCCTCGGTGGTTAGTCGTCTCGGTCAGGACCCTCCTGAAAGCGCCCTGGTGCAAATTCAAGCTGGCGACGGCCGGGCCCCGCTTTTCTGCATTCACAATTATTCTGGAGATGTTTCGGACTATTATTGCCTTGCTGATTGTCTCGATCCCAATCGGACCGTCTATGGTCTGCAAAGCCGCGAATTTTCCAAGGCTGGAATTCGAGACGTTCGGGTCGAAGACATGGCCGCCGCTTATTTGATAGAAATCACTGCCGTGGCTCCCGATGGACCTTATTACCTCTGCGGAGATTGTTTTGGCGGCACCATCGCCTTTGAGATTGCCCAGCAACTGCGGCGGCAAGGGCGTAACGTGGCACTGCTGGTCCTGATCGATACGGCGTTCCCTGGCGGTTTTCTCTACGATCTGGCTAGTCGATTTCTGGATCCGTACCGTCGGCGTCGACTTTCCGATTTAACCGCGAAGCAATGGTTGCGGTTTTTTGCGCGACGGCTTCAGGCTTTTGTCCGCTGGGCGGCGTCGGGCAGCAAGCACCGGCTGATCTCGGCAACGGAATGGGTCCTAGGTCGCCGGCACCAACCAGATTTTCATCGCCTCGGAATTCTCGAACGAAATAAGCTGGCCCAGGCCCGATACAATCCCCGCCAGTACGACGACGAGATCGTTTTGATCTGTCCTGGCCCGCCTCACAATCAGCGCGGTTGGATCGGCGTCGCGGCCGATGGTTGCCATATCATCGAAGTTCCCCTAGACGGGCAGCCGTTAAAGTCGCCGCATCTAACGCATGACCCTTACGTCGGGACACTCGCGGCGCATATCTCCAAATTTCTGGAAGCATAGCCCATATTGGGGCATTACGGCCGCACAAGTGAGGGCGACACAGATTTACTCGTCGCTCATCTTGAGCGCGGCCAGGAACGCGGACTGGGGGATCTCGACGTTGCCGAACTGGCGCATGCGCTTTTTGCCCTTTTTCTGTTTGTCCAAAAGTTTGCGCTTGCGGGTCACGTCGCCGCCGTAGCACTTGGCGGTCACGTCTTTGCGTAGCGCGCTCACGGTCTCGCGCGCGATGACCTTGCCGCCGATCGCCGCCTGGATCGCGATCTTGAACAGTTGTCGCGGGATCAGCTCCTTGAGCCGCTCGCACAACGCCCGGCCGCGCGGGTCGGATTGGGAGCGGTGCACGATCATCGAGAGCGAATCCACCGGCTCGGCGTTGACCAGGATCGAGACCTTGACCAAGTCGCCCTCCAGGTAACCCTCGAGCTGGTAATCGAAGCTGGCGTACCCGCGCGAAACCGACTTCAGCCGATCGTAAAAATCGAACACCAC
>JAPULJ010000204.1 GCA_027295145.1 Alphaproteobacteria bacterium
GTCCGCTTTACCCCCGAAAGCGGACATAAATGGCTAGGACGCGGGATGTCTGCTTTTGACCCAAAGCGGACATAAGACGTTCTGGGATCCCAAGACCTCTGTTCGCTGAGATCCTGCGCCTCATTGACGGGCTGCGGCCAGCCCCTTTGCCGCCATGACGGGCCTTGGTCGAGACACGTAATCAAGGCGGTGGCGGCCTGTAAAAACTGCTGACGCGGGCGTCAGCCGGGCGCGAGCCAGGTTGAAAGTGGCGGCGCGCGACCCGATAATAGGGCTACGCCAACCGACCTCGTAACTTCGGGACATGTTATATGTCAAAGGCTAGATTGCTCGGCGTCGCGCTGGCGTCGGCGGTCGTGTTTTCGGGCTCGGCCGCCTGGGCCGAGGGCGACGCGGCCGCGGGCAAAAAGGTATTCAAGAAATGCGGGGCCTGCCACACCCTCAAAGAGGGCGGCAGGCACTGGGTCGGCCCCAATTTATGGGGGGTGGTCGTTTTCACCACTGGATGCTTCCGGTCCGGACTAAAAGTCCGTCGAAACAGTGAAATAGAAGTTGTCGCCTTCCGGCCGGTTGTCGGCATGGAATTCATGGATCCATTTGGTGCTGAAACTGACCTTCTTATCGCCGATCTTTGTCATCCAAAGAAAAGCTGGCCCGACGCCGGCGGATTCCGCCTTGAAACTGCCGAGGATCGCACCCGTTCCGCTGTCACCCGTGAACTGGTTGTGAAAATAGCCATGGATACCAATGGCGATGGTTTCGCTCACAAACTGATTGGCCATGTAGTCGAGGTGAAACTCCTGGCCGGACTGATAGTCCGTGTCATGGTTTTCCGTATTGTAAATATGACCGACCACCGCCGAGAGTTCCGTGCCCGTCTCTTCATTGAAGTAAGTCAGGGCCAGATTGGTATCGAAACTCCAATAGTTCAGCCCGGAATTGGCGAGGCGGGTGGAATCGTAAGAACCGATGGGTGCCGCAATACCTTCATAAAAGTTGATATGGAACCGACCGAAATTCCAAAAGAGAGACACTGGAATAAGGTAAGGGTCTCCAAAACCAAATCGACTATCCGAAGTGGACGCTTGGGCATTTGCGGCACTCGCGGCTAGACCGATATCGACATATGTGATCGGGATGACCGCGCCCAAGCCATACTTTGCTCCCAAAAAACTCTTATTGGTCATGTAGAAAAGCGTCGGAGACTCTATCACCACATCCAGGCTGGCCTCGACCTTTGCTGCCCCTTGCAGAACGCTACGTTCAGCCTCGGCTGCATAGTGATAGACATCGTTTCTGACGTAAAAACCGGGTTCCGGCGTGTAGGCGACGAAAAAATCTCCGTATCCCCCCGGTTGGTAATTGCTGTAGGCGCCTTCCAGTGCCAAGGCCGGGGAGCCCCGAATCAACACCACCAAAAAATAAAGCACGAAAAAAACGGAACTGAACTGTGTGGCACCTGCACGCGTCACACGAGCGACATCAAACAGGGTGCCACGAATGGTCCGGCCAAATGCGTGCTGCAGTCCACCAGGCCATGCAAGACTATTGCGAAGGTTAATCAGTATCCGCGTCCAGGTTCTGGTTAAACGGCGGATGATTTCTCCCCTTCGAAGGCCCGAGCGTATTGTCTATTTTCTCTTGGGCAAGTATGGGTCCTTGGTCCCCGGCCTGATTGGCGGGTTGGCCCTCAGCGATATGATATGTGCTTCCAACTGACCGAGCGCGGCCTTCGGTACCCACGTGTTGGGGAATAGCACATTCTCACGCTCTTGTGGATCAACAAGAAGATTGTAGAGTCGCGGCAATCCGTACTTGCGCGTCTCGCTAAAGATCGTGTCCTGCTCCTTGAAGTTCAATTTCCAGTTCCGCCATTTGATCCCGAATATGTCATTGCCCATGTAGACAATGACCCCCTCTCGGCCAGACTTTTTTTGCTTACCGCGGAAGAAATCGGACATGTCGATCCCGTCAATAACGCGGTCTTTGGGCACCTTCCCGCCGGCATACCGCGCCAACGTGGGGAACAGATCCATCTCATGGACGATCTCGTTGCTGGACCAACCCGCCGGAATCCTACCCGGCCAACGCACGGCGAAGGGAACCCTCAGGCTGCCCTCGAAGCCGGTGAATAGGGTGCCGCGCCAGGGGCCAGCAGTACCCTGGCTGCTGGTTTTCAAGGTCAAGGTGTTGTTGCCGTGTGCCGCCTCCGGCCCATTATCAGCCGTGAAGATGAATATGGTGTTGTCTCGGATCCCCAGTTCATCGATCGCGTCCAAGAGCATGCCGTTGTAGGTGTCGACCTGAAGCAGCAGGTCGGCCCATTGGCCGTTGCCCGTCTTGCCGGCGAAGTCAGGGTGCGGAAGTGACGGGTAGTGGGTTGCCGTGTAGGGGAGAAATAGGAAAAACGGCTTGTTCGTTTTGGACTGACGTTTCATGAAGTCGATCGCCTTATCGGTCAGGTCACGATCGATGAGCGGGCGATAATCCAGCCGGTAGGGTCGAATTTTCTTCGGTTCCTCGCCTTTTCGGCCTTCCATGACGTAGGTTTCCGCGACCCCACTCTCGGCGAACCCATGCAGCTCGGTATAGGCCGATTCGTCCGTCGAGTTGGGAATGCCGTACCACTCGTCGAAACCCTGGTCGGTGGGAAAGCGGCCCTTGGTGCGCCCGAGGTGCCATTTTCCGAACATGCCGGTCGTGTAACCTGCGTCCGACAGCATCTCCGCCATTGTGACTTCCCATTGGACGAGGCCATAGACACCGCCTCCTCGCGGGGCAATGCCATTGCCGCTGCGGATTGCATAGCGGCCGGTCATGATTGCCGAGCGCGATGGCGTGCATTGCGCTTCGACATTAAAATTCGTCAACCTCAAACCTTCGGAAGCCAACTGATCGAGACGAGGCGTCGGCGCGCCACGAATAATCCCGCCGCCGTTGAAGCCGGGTTCCCCCCATCCGAAGTTGTCCATGAACACGAGAACGATATTCGGTTTTTGATTTGATTGAGCGGCCGCCGGTCCTGCGGTCCAAAACCCCATTGCCAGCGCGGCAACCACAAATACCCCTAGAAGTCTATCCACCTCGTCTCTCCCCGTTCAAAACGCACCTACCAGACTATTTTATAGCCCACCTCTATCGATGCATCCGTTGGGCGGTCGTGCCCGATGCTAACAGAGGGCCGAATATAAGCGCTGTGGCCACCGCCAATCATCCGGCCTACTTCGGCATCGACAAAACCGAACTGTTTGTCTTGTCTATAGTCGAGGATCATCTGCGGATTGATCAAAGCCCAAGTCTGTTTGTCCTTTGATGTCCAGAGAATGAATAGGTCGAACAGGCCCTGGTGTTCGTTCTTGGCGCCACTTTCCTCGGCAACGCTAAATTTGTGCTGATAGGCTGGCGCGATTAATGTTCCCGGAATCCCGAATGGTGTGAAAAAGACGCCAAAAACCTGGGGTCCAAGAGAAAAGGCCTCCGTTCCCAGGGCGTCGTTGGAGGCGCTGGGCAAGAAGAATTCCAGCCCCGTCGCGATGGCGAATTTATTGGGCATGTCCAAGTAGGGAACGGTCAACACCCGAAAATCGATGTCACCGAGCCCGGAAGAGTCCAAATTATCGATACCGTCATTGTTGGTGTCGGCCTCAATCTTTACGCCACGGATCCGGCCCCGCACCTGCCATTTTCCGTCGGCAAGGGGATGCCGATATTCCAGCGTGGTAACATTGTTAAAGCCATCCCCAGCGACATTGAGGAACTGATACTCGTTGTAGAGCCTGAGATCATGCGTGAAATTGATCGGATTGGTTCCAGTCTTGTCTTTGGCCATTTCGGACTTCAGTTTAGACTCGGCGTCTTGCGCCAACGCCGGCATTGACAAAGACACCAATCCAAAGACCAAGGCAGCTAAGTATGAAGCCAATATATGCATCACAATATTCCCCTTATTTCGGGCCCAACTTCGCGGTTTATGCCACATCGGCGCGGCTGAGGATTAAAACCAGCCCGTGCAGCAGGCCGAAGGTACTTATCGAGGTGTGCAATCATCGGCTTAATCTGCCAGCCTTTTCTGTGGAAATTTAGCCATTTCGCGGCACTTCAATCCGGCGCGTGCCCAAACTGCCTATATCCAAGGAAACGGCCCCAAAATGATGCAGGGTATGTTAACGGGGGCTATGGGCGGGCTTGAACTGTCAAAATTGACAGTTCTCTGGAAAATTATTGACAGTCTCAAGCGTCAGAATCCCGTTCGCCGGGTTAGAAAACCCCGCCTGGGCAGGGTGGTCCCACGGCGACGTCCCATGTGAGCCAAAAAAGCGCCGGGCTCCTCATGGCC
>JAPULJ010000205.1 GCA_027295145.1 Alphaproteobacteria bacterium
CGGTATTGCGGATTGTCGTGATCAAATTCACACCGGTCAATAGTCGGCAATGATAAAATGGCCCAAATCGACCTGCTTTTTGTTTCAGGAGTGCGGGGCTGGGACCCCTATCAGAGGCAAAGCCCCAGGGGGTTCGCCCAATGGGGGGCCGCCAATACCAGCGCGTAGATCGTTTACAACGTGCCTGAGACGTCATGGGCGACGTGGAGAGGGTGTGGACTTTGGTCGGATGATCTTGTGCCAGGCAATGAGTTTCTCGCCTTGCGTCGCTCTTCATGGGGCGTGTGTCCGTGGTTTATCCCACCAAATTCAGCTAGACCCAAAGGCCTTCGAAATAAGCACCGTTGGTAACTTCGTGGTAACTCACAAGAAACAAGAACCTAGCCGATTCCAGCTAAGTCCTTGTTCTTATTGGTGGAGCCGAGGGGAATCGAACCCCTGACCTCTTGAATGCCATTCAAGCGCTCTCCCAACTGAGCTACGGCCCCGCATGTCCTGGGATCGGTCCCGGGTCGCGTTACTCACCCTCCGGCACCGCTCCCGGGCAAAATTCATTAAGGACCAACAGAGTGCTGGCGTAAGGAATAATTTACCCGCCGATCAACTCTCCATCAATCAACCATTCCCCTTGTTTTCGCCTGGCTTGTCAACCAGTTCGGCCATGTCCTCGCTTTCATCTTCCGCGTCTGCGGCAACCGGTAGAACGGCGTCATCCTCTTCGCCGCTGTCGTCGCCGGGCGCCTTATCATCATCATTGGCTACAGCTGCTTCCACTGTATCGGTGCCGGCAATTTCGGCTTCTTTCTCCGGTACTTTGGCTGCCTCAGTCACCTTTTTAGGCTCGATGGGCGCGGATTGCCGACTTCGTCTGGTCTTGACGAAGGCCTCGGGCTCGAAGCTCGATTCGCAAGACGGGCAGGTAATAGGCTTCTTGCCCAGATCATAAAAACGGACGCCGCAACTTAGGCAAGTTCGTTTAGTTCCCCATTCCGGCTTTGCCACCGGGCGCCTCCTATTAGTTGGTTGAATTTCGAAACGACGAGCTTTAATCGTGCCGTGCCGGCACTGTTAAATGCAAATCGCCGCATCGGTCAAGATAGGCATCCCGCGCCGGGTTGCAATTGCATGGCGTCATTTGCCGCATACGCGACCTCCGCCCTTCGAGATGCGGGCTTACGCCCGCTCCTCAGGACGAACATTTAGGTTTGTGGATAAGATGCTCATACCTTGAAGCCGGCGCCCGCCTTTTGGACAAGCGCGCCCTTCGACAAGCTCAGGGGCGACCGTCCGGTGATTGAAGGAACATACGAGCAGTCGTTCTTTTGATCGGTTGGTATGATGGCCTCGCCGAGCGGGTTCGTGCTAGGGATGGCGCGTACATATTCCCTTGGAGAAGGCCACCATGCGGCCGGTCAAAAACCCATCGGCCTTGCGATCGCGGCCCGTTTCGAGCATCCGGGGGACAGCACGGGCGCCGGGCGACAAGTCAATATCGCACCGAGCGCTGATCCTGGGCGCGGTTTCCGTCGGTGAGACCATCATCGAAGGTTTGCTGGAAGCATCAGACGTCGCCGCCACCGCCGGCGCTCTGCGCTGCCTCGGCGTCGATATTGAACGATTGGACACAGCACGCTGGCGCGTTGGCGGGGTTGGCGTCGGCGGGCTGGCCGAGCCGAGCCAAGTCCTCGACCTCGGTAATTCGGGGACCGGCGCGCGCCTTCTGATGGGGTTGGTAGCGAGCCAGGCGATACTGACCTTCTTCACTGGTGACGCCTCGTTGTCGCGGCGGCCGATGGAGCGGGTCACCGACCCACTGGCCGAGATGGGCGCGCGGGTCACTAGCCGGTCAGGCGGCCTCTTGCCGCTCTCCATTGCCGGTGCGACCGACCCGGTGCCCATCACCCACCGGCTCAAGGTACCTTCGGCCCAAGTCAAATCGGCAATCCTCTTGGCCGGTCTGAACACGCCGGGCCGCACCTCGGTGATCGAGACCCTACCCACCCGCGATCACACCGAGACCCTTCTGCGCCATTTTGGGGCGGAGGTATTGGTGGAGGATGACGCCAACGAGCGCACCATTTCGGTGACCGGCTATCCTGAACTTCAGGCCGTTCCCGTCAAGGTGCCGGCCGACCCCTCCTCGGCCGCCTTCGCCGCTGTCGCGGCGCTGATCACGGATAGCTCGGACATCACTTTGACCGGCGTCTCGGTCAATCCCCTTCGCGCCGGGCTATACCGGACATTGCGTGAAATGGGGGCGACGATCGATTTCGAGAACGAACGCCTGGCGAGTGGCGAGCCCGTGGCGGATCTTTGCATTCGCTCGTGTGCACTTCGCGGTGTGAGCGTACCGGCGAGCCGGGCGCCGTCGATGATCGATGAGTACCCGGTGCTCGCCGTTGCGGCTGCATGCGCCCACGGCACAACCGTGCTCGAAGGCTTGGGTGAGCTCAAGCACAAGGAAAGCGACCGGCTCTCGGCGATCGCCGGTGGCCTCGCCCTGTGCGGCGTCGAAATCGAAATCGGCGATAACAGAATGATGATCACAGGCACCGGCAAACCGCCGCGCGGGCAAACAAAAAGTAGCGCCCCGGTCGAAACCCACGGCGATCACCGTATCGCCATGGCTTTCCTGACCCTCGGCGCCGGTGCAGCAAACCCGATCGCGGTGAACAGTGCGAAATCGATCGAGACCAGCTTCCCCGACTTCGCTGGGTTCATGAACAGGCTCGGCGCGGATATCACCGCTGCCGGCCAGCAGAAGTCCTAATGATCATCGCCGTCGATGGTCCGTCGGCGGCCGGCAAGGGGACTTTATCGCGGAGGCTAGCGGCGCATTTTGGGCTGGTCCATCTCGATACCGGTGCGCTCTACCGGGCCGTTGCGCTGGCGGTTCTGCGGGCCAAGGGCGATCCGGGCGACCCCGACACTTGCATTGCCGCTGCCAAGGCGCTGGACCGCGAGACGCTTGACGATCCCGAGATCAGGTCCGAACGCACCGCCGCCGCAGCATCCAAGCTCGCCCCTATCCCCGAGGTGCGCGCTGTCCTGCTCTCCTACCAGCGCAACTTCGCGACGCGGCCTCCGGGGGAGGCGAAGGGTGCGGTGCTCGACGGCCGCGACATCGGTACCGTCGTTTGTCCGGACGCGGACGTAAAACTCTTCGTCACCGCCAGCGCCGAAGCCCGCGCCGCGCGCCGCCTCAAAGAGTTGCGGGAGCGGGGCATCGAAGCTATATCTAGCCACGTCTTGCAGGACATGAAGGAGCGTGACGCTCGCGACCAGGCGCGGGCCGTGGCGCCGATGGTTCCGGCCCAAGACGCTATCGTCTTGGATACGACGGATCTCGATGCCAACGCCGCGTTCGAAAAAGCCCTGGAAATGATCGCATCTCGCGACGTGGCTTAAACGTCCTTCGCACGACGACACTTAGTGCGGTTTCGACTAGTGGCGGTTCACTCCCTCTGGCGGAATCATGCGGGACGACCTATCTAACACCCGCTCGCTGGCGTTCGAAGGAAAGGAACGGCGGCGATATGAGTGTTGGGGGTCGCTGCTTTATGTGATGCCCTGCTCGGCAGATATGCAAGACCGCCGGATACAACCGGCTGGCCGGAATAGAAATAGATAGAAGGACGTAAGGGAAACAGCATGGCCAACACATCAGGCCCGGTCGCGGGCCACGACGCTGGCGCGGGAGCGCCAGCCGAAGACTTTGCCGCGCTCCTTGAGGAGTCACTGGACGGCATCAGCAAATTCGAGGGTCAGGTCGTCAAGGGCAGGATCATTGCCATCGAGAACGACGTGGCGCTGGTCGATGTCGGGCTCAAATCTGAAGGCCGGATACCTGTTCGCGAATTCTCGGTCCAGGACACGGACCCAAAGGTCATCGTCGGCGACGAAGTTGAAGTCTTCGTCGAGCGGCTCGAAAACGCCAATGGCGAAGCCGTTCTGAGCCGCGAAAAAGCGCGCCGCGAGGAAGCCTGGACCCAGCTTGAGGAGGCATTTAAGGATACCGCCCGGGTGACAGGCATCATTTTTGGCCGGGTCAAGGGTGGCTTCACCGTCGATCTGCAGGGAGCGGTCGCTTTCCTGCCGGGCAGTCAAGTCGATATCAGACCGGTCCGCGATGTCGGGCCGTTGATGGGCTCGCCGCAGCCATTCCAGATCCTCAAGATGGATCGCCAGCGCGGCAACATCGTGGTCTCGCGCCGAGCCGTGCTCGAAGAGACGCGAGCCGAGGAGCGCGCCGAGCTGATCGCCAACCTCAAGGAAGGCCAGGTCCTCCAGGGGGTAGTCAAGAACATTACTGATTACGGCGCCTTCGTCGATCTCGGCGGCATCGACGGGCTGCTCCACGTCACCGATATTTCCTGGAAGAGGGTCAACCATCCGACCGACGCCCTGCAGGTCGGCCAGACGGTCGACGTTCAGGTCATCCGATTTAATCCCGAAACCCAGCGCATCAGCCTCGGCATGAAGCAGCTCGAGGTCGATCCTTGGGATGGGGTGGCGGCAAAATATCCTTTGCACGCCCGATTCACTGGCCGGGTCACCAACATCACCGACTACGGCGCTTTCGTCGAACTCGAGGCCGGCGTCGAGGGGCTGGTCCATGTTTCCGAAATGAGCTGGACCAAGAAAAACTTCCACCCCGGCAAGATTATCTCGACGAGCCAGGAGGTCGAGGTCATGGTCCTCGACGTCGATCCCCAGCGCCGGCGCATCAGCTTGGGACTCAAGCAGTGTATGGACAATCCCTGGGGTTCATTCGCCGAGAACAATCCGGTCGGCGCGGAAATGGAAGGCGAGATCAAGAACATCACCGAGTTCGGCCTCTTCGTCGGCCTGCCCGGCGACATTGACGGCATGGTGCATATGTCGGACATCGCCTGGGGCAAGCCCGGCGATGAAGCGATCGCGGCCTTCACCAAGGGCGACAACGTCAAGTTCAAGGTTCTCGACATTGATACCGATAAGGAGCGCATCAGCCTCGGCATCAAGCAACTCACCGAGGACCCCTTCACCGGCGCGGTTGATACCCTGAAGAAGGGCGTCATCGTCACCTGCACGGTGGCCGCAGTTACCACCGGCGGTATCGAGGTCAAGATCAACGATCGGGTCACCGGCTTCATCCGCAAGACCGAACTCTCGCGCGAACGCTCCGAGCAGCGCCCCGACCGCTTCGCCGTCGGCGAGAAGGTCGATGCCAAGATCACTGCGATCGACGCCAAGACACGCAAAGTGACGCTGACCATCAAGGGCCGCGAGGTCGAGGAAGACAAAAAAGCGATGGCCGAGTACGGCTCCTCGGACAGCGGCGCGCGGCTGGGCGACATCCTCGGCGCCGCCATGGACAAGGCCAAGGCCAAAGCCGAGACGAAACCCAAGACCAGCGAGAAGAAGGCGGCGGCCAAGAAAGCCGAGTCCACGAAAGCTGAAGCGAAGAAAGCCGAAGCCGAAAAACCGGCCAAAAAGGCCGCGACCAAGAAAGCTGAACCCAAGAAAGCCGACGACGCCAAGGTGGCAAAAGCCGCTCCCGCCAAAAAGGCCGCTGCAAAAAAGACTCCCGCCAAGGAGGCCAAGGCGAAGAAGGACGAATAACGCGAATGGTTGGGGCCAACACGATCCCTCGCCGGTAGCGACTTCACTTTTTTGCGAAAAGCGGTTTTTTCTGAGAGACTTACCCTTGACGGCTTATGCCGCCTCTGGCACCTTGAAGCTCGCTGAGAGATGGGTGTTCGGCGTAGGGGGAGTGACGTTGGCGCGCGCCGGGGGGTGCGTCCGGCAATCCGTGACAGCGGAGACTTGCACGTTTCCTCTAACTCGATAACCGACTCGATGCAATCGGCGGCGGCGTGGCCCCGGCGATATTATGTGGTGCCATTTCAAGTCAAAGAACGCCGGGTCGAAGAACACGATGACGAAGTCCGAACTTATTCAGCGTCTTATGGAGCGGAACGACCATCTATTTGCGGGCGAGCGCCGCCTCTATCAGCGCGACGCCGAGCGGGTCGTCGGCACAGTGTTCGAAGAGATTGCCGCCGCCCTCGAACGGGGCGACAGGGTCGAGTTGCGCGGCTTCGGCGCCTTCTCGGTCAAGCAGCGGGCGGCACGGATCGGCCGCAATCCGCGAACCGGCGAGACTGTCGAAGTCGCGGCCAAGCGCGTTCCCTATTTCAAGACCGGCAAGGAATTGCGCGAACGGCTCAACAGCAAGCCTGGCGACTGAAACCGGATTCACGGCAGCTTATTAACGCGCCGACGGTTTGCGGAGTACGGGGGCGAGGCGCTTCGGTATCATGGCTACCGGCGTGACATTCCGATGAAGATATTGGCCTGGAGCGTGGCGCTGGTCGTCGTGTTGGTCACCATCGTCTTCGCGGTCAACAACCGTGCGCCGAGCAAACTCGACTTCTGGCCCCTCTTCGAGATCACTCTGCCGCTCTATGGCCTGGTGCTGCTGGGGCTCTTGTTCGGCTTCTTGATCGGCGTTTCGGCGAGTTGGCTGGCGGGCGGCAAATGGCGACGGCTGGCCCGGGTGCGAAAGCGAGAACTCGAACT
This sequence comes from Alphaproteobacteria bacterium, assembly GCA_027295145.1. Lineage (GTDB taxonomy): Bacteria > Pseudomonadota > Alphaproteobacteria > JAPULJ01 > JAPULJ01 > JAPULJ01. The sequence continues at coordinate 6,565 of JAPULJ010000205.1, forward strand.
CCGGACCAGAGAAGTCGCGGAGCTGAAGAAACCCGGAGAACAGCCGGCGATCGAGGCAGAGCATGCCCGCAAGCCTGCGCCTAGCGGCCCCAATTTGTAGGGTCGATTGGCCATGCGCATCATTATTGGCGAGGAAGTCGACGCGTTGCTCGACGATCGCGCTTTGATCGAGGCCTTAAGGGCGATGTTCGTCAGCGGCTGTTCACTGCCCGATCGCCACCACCACACGATCCCCTCTAAAGAGGGAGAAGCGGCAACGCTTCTTCTGATGCCGGCCTGGCGGTCCGGCGGCCCCATAGGCGTCAAATTGGTCACCGTTTTCCCCGGCAATGGCGCCTTGGGCCTGCCGGCGGTGATGGGCAACTATATGCTCCTCGACGGCGCCACCGGCGCACCGCTGGCGCTGATCGACGGGCAGGCGCTGACCGCCCGCCGCACTGCTGCTGCCTCGGCACTGGCGGCCACGTATCTCGCGGCCGCCGGCGCAAGCCGTCTTCTGATGGTCGGCACCGGCGCTCTGGCGCCGCACTTGATCGCTGGCCATGCAAGCGTGCGAGCGATCGAGCGGGTCGATATCTGGGGCCGTACACCCAAGAATGCCGAAGCCCTGGCGCGATCCCTCGACCGCAAGGGCCTTGCTGTGCGTGCGGTCACGGATCTGGCGCAGGCGGCCAGAGAAGCCGACATCATCTCCTGCGCAACGCTCACCAAGGAGCCGTTGATCGAAGGCGCCTGGCTGCGGGCGGGCCAGCATCTCGACCTCGTCGGCGGCTTCACACCAGAAATGCGCGAAGCCGACGATGAAGCAGTGCGCCGGGCGACGGTTTTCGTCGATACTATTGCCGGCGCGACGAAGGAGGCCGGCGACATTACTCAGCCGTTGGTTTCGGGCGTGCTGAAAGAAAATGAGATCGCCGGCGATCTGTTTGCACTGACCCGCGGCGAATGCAAAGGCCGAACTGGCGCGGAGGAGATCACCTTCTTCAAATCGGTCGGCACCGCCCTTGAGGATCTGGCGGCGGCGCAACTCGTCGTCGAGAAACTGGGCGTAAACGGCCAATGAGCGAGCTTTACTGCGCCCTCGACACTACCGACCTCGTGCGCGCCGAGGCCCTCGTCGCTGCGCTCGGCAGCGCAGTCGATGGGATCAAGCTCGGCCTCGAATTTTTTGGCGCGCACGGACCCAAAGGCGTCGAGCGACTTACGGGGCCGGAGCGCCCCGTCTTCCTCGACCTCAAGCTCCACGACATACCCAACACGGTGGTCGGCGCCGTCCGCGCGCTGCTGCCCCTCGAACCGGCAATCCTTACAATCCATGCGGCCGGTGGACGCGCGATGATGCGTGCCGCCGCCGAGGCAGCCGGTGAGGCCGATGGGCGGAAACCGAAACTCGTGGGTGTGACCATCCTGACCAGCCTCGATGAAGACGATCTGGCGAGGATAGGCTGGCAAGCGGAGGTTTCGGATGCTGTCCGGCGGCTAGCCGGCGAGGCGCGCGAAAGCGGCCTCGACGGGGTCGTCTGCTCGCCCCACGAAGCGGCCCGGCTGCGCCGTGACCAGGGGCCGGAATTTCTCCTGGTGGTGCCGGGCATCCGCCCTCTCTGGGTCGCGAGCGGCGATCAGAAGCGCGTCATGACGCCGGCCGAGGCGGCGCGGGCTGGCGCCGATGTGCTGGTTGTCGGCCGGCCGATTACCGGCGCCGACGATCCGGCAGTTGCCGCCCGGCGAATTGCCGCTGAGCTCGTAGCATGAGCATCGCGGTCAAGATCTGCGGGCTGAAGACGCGGCAAACACTCGAGGCGGCGGTCGCGGCTGGCGCCGATTTCGTTGGCTTCAACTTTTATTCGCCGTCGCCGCGTTTCCTGAGTTTCGAGGCGGCATCCGAACTCGCTGGCGGGACACCGCAATCGGTGCGCCGCGTCGGCGTCTTCGTCGATGCGAGTGACGAGACCCTCGAGCGCGCCATCAAAGCCGCCAGCCTCGATCTCTTGCAACTCCACGGGGAGGAGCCACCCGAACGTGTAAGCGCGCTCAAGGCGCGCTTTGGGCTTCCCATCATCAAAGCACTCGCGATCGCCGTTCCGACGGATGTCGATCGGGCTCAGGCGTATGCCAGCCTGGCCGACTGGCTCCTCTTCGACGCCAAACCGCCCCTGGCGCCCGGCGCGCTGCCCGGCGGCAACGCAGCGCGTTTCGAGTGGAGCCTTTTAGCCGGCCGCCAATGGTCCCTGCCCTGGATAATCTCGGGCGGTCTCGATGCCGGCAACGTCGCTGAAGCCATTGCGGCCACCGGTGCCGCTGCGATTGATGTCTCCTCCGGGGTCGAGCGGGAACGCGGGGTCAAGGATGTCGGCATGATCGGCGCCTTCATCGCCGCTGCCCGGGCATCGGGATAGCGGATCAGGCGGGGCTCGAATTTGCTCGCCTTTTGTGATTGATTGGCCGCAACGGGTGACTTTTGATGCCCGCAAATATCCTCTGGGTATTCCATGAGCAAGCTCAACACCTACCGCGCGGGGCCCGACGAACGCGGGCATTTCGGCATTTTCGGCGGGCGCTATGTGCCGGAGACGCTGATGCCTCTGGTGCTCGATGTCGAGCGGGCTTACGCGGCTGCCCGGGCGGACCCCGACTTCCAACAGGATTTCGACGACCGCTTGCGCCACTATGTCGGCCGACCGAGCCCACTCTATTTCGCCGAGCGCATGACCGACGAGCTGGCTGGGCCCAAAATCTATTTCAAGCGCGACGAGCTCAATCATACCGGCGCCCACAAGATCAACAACTGCCTGGGCCAGGCCCTGCTGGCGCGGCGCATGGGCAAGACCCGGTTGATCGCCGAAACCGGGGCCGGCCAGCATGGGGTTGCCACCGCCACCGTCGCTGCGCTCTTCGGGCTCCCCTGCACGGTCTTCATGGGCGAGGTGGATATCCAGCGCCAGGCACCCAACGTCTTCCGCATGAAGCTCCTGGGCGCGGAAGTGCGGCCAGTCGATTCGGGCTCGCGGACGCTCAAAGACGCGATGAACGAAGCATTGCGCGACTGGTCAGCCAATGTCGAGTCGACCTTTTATGTGATCGGCACGGCCGCCGGCCCGCACCCCTACCCAGCGATGGTGCGCGACTTCCAGTCGGTTATCGGCCAGGAGGTGCGCGAACAATGTCTCGAAGCCGAGGGCCGCCTGCCCGATATTCTGCTTGCCTGCATCGGCGGCGGGTCCAACGCCATCGGGCTCTTCCACCCATTCCTCGACGAGCCCAAGGTGCGGATGATCGGTGTCGAAGCGGCCGGCCACGGTCTCGATACCGATCAGCACGCGGCGTCGCTGGCCGGCGGGAGGCCGGGGGTTCTGCACGGCAACCGTACCTATCTTTTGCAGGATGATGACGGCCAGATCACCGAAGCCCATTCGATTTCGGCCGGGCTCGATTATCCGGGTATCGGACCCGAGCACGCTTGGCTGCACGAAAGCGGCAGGGTCGAGTACGTTGCCGCCACCGACACCGAAGCGCTGGAGGCGTTCTCCCTATGCGCGCGGATCGAGGGAATTATCCCGGCGCTGGAGCCCGCCCATGCTCTCGCCCACCTTGTCAAGCTGGCCCCCAGCCTGAAGCAAGACGACATTCTGGTGATGAATCTATGCGGGCGGGGCGATAAGGACGTCTTCACCGTCGCCGAAGCGCTAGGGGTTGAGTTGTGAGCCCCCGCGCGCCAAGCGCGAAGAGCACAAATAGCGCGCCGGGCGCGCCAAGCACGAATCCCGCAAAAGACCGGATCGGCGCGTGCTTTGCTACGCTGGCGGCCGATAACCGGGCCGGCTTTATCGCTTTCGTCACCGCCGGTGATCCCGACTACGAGGTTTCTGCCGCCATCCTCGACACCCTGCCCGAAGCCGGCGCCGACATTATCGAGATAGGCATGCCCTTCTCCGATCCGGTGGCCGAGGGCCCGTCGATCCAGCGCGCCTCGCGGCGGGCGTTGGCGGCCGGAATGACGCTTGGGCGGACCCTCGACTTGGCCGCGGAATTTCGCAAACGCGAGGAGACGACGCCGATCGTGCTGATGGGCTATTTCAATCCGATCCACAGCTACGGGCCCGAGCGCTTCGTTGGCGACGCGGTGCGCGCCGGGGTCGATGGCCTGATCATCGTCGATCTGCCGCCGGAGGAAGAAAGCGATCTGCGTCCGTTCACACAGGCCGCCGGGCTCCACCTGATCCGTCTGGTGACACCGACGACCGATACGGCGCGTCTGGATACGGTGCTGAAAGATGCCGGCGGCTTCGTTTATTACGTCTCCGTCACCGGCACCACAGGCGTTAAATCAGCGGCTGAAGCCGAAATACGCAATGCCCTGGACTCCGTGCGCCAGCACACCACATTGCCTGTAGCAGTCGGTTTCGGTATCAGAACGCCGGAGCAGGCGGCTGTTGTCGCACGGATCGCTGACGCCGCGGTCGTCGGCTCGGCCATCGTCGACACCATCGCCGCCTCACTGAAGGAAGCGGGTGGCGGCAATGCAGAGCTAGTGAGCCGCGTTGCCGAACAGATCAAGGCGTTGGCGGCGGCGGTCCACGGGGCACGCAGCCAAACAAAAGCGGGATCGAAGACATGAGCTGGCTCAGTAATCTCGTTCGGCCGCGCATCCGCGCGCTGGTCTCCAGCAGCGTCCCCGACAAGCTGTGGGTCAAGTGCGCCGAATGCGAGCAAATGGTCTTCCACCGCGAACTTGAAGGCAATCTGCGGGTCTGTCCTCATTGCGGCCACCATATGCGCCTCACAGTTGTCAAGCGCCTCGAGTCGCTATTCGATGACGGCGAGTATCAAACCATCGAGCTGCCCGAAACACTCATTGATCCGCTCAAGTTTCGCGACCGTAAACGCTACGCCGAGCGGCTGCGCGATGCGCAGGCACTCTCGGGCCGGGACGATGCGATCATCGTTGCCCACGGCAGGATCGGTGGCATGCCGCTGGTCATAGCCGCCTTCGATTTCCAGTTCATGGGCGGCTCGATGGGACTTGCGGTAGGCGAGGGGTTCATTGCCGCGGCTCATCTCGCCAAACTGCAGGACGCACCGCTGATGGTCATACCGGCCTCGGGCGGCGCGCGCATGCAGGAGGGTATCCTATCGCTGATGCAGATGCCGCGCACGGTGATCGCCGTCGAGGAAGTGCGCGAGGCGGGGCTACCCTACATCGTATTGTTGACCGACCCGACAACGGGCGGCGTTTCCGCCTCCTTCGCCATGCTCGGAGACATTGCCATCGCCGAGCCCGGCGCGGTGATCGGCTTCGCCGGACGCCGGGTCATTGAGGAGACGATCCGCGAAAGCCTGCCCGACGATTTCCAGCGCGCCGAACACCTGCTCGACAACGGCATCGTCGATATGGTGGTGCCGCGCCACGAACTGCGTGAAACTTTGATCCGCATCTTCAGCCTGTTGCGGCAACCGGGGCCACCGGCGGAGATCGTCGCCTTGCCCAATATCGAACCGGCAAACGATGATGGCGATCAGCCCGGCGCTGCCGACTGAATCCGAGCCGGGACACGAACCCACGCTCGAAAGCGTTCTGGCGCGGGTTCAGCGTCTGCACCCGCGGGTCATCGACCTCTCCCTTGGCCGCATCGAGCGCCTGCTCGCCGGGCTGGGCCACCCCGAAAAAGCACTCCCGCCGGTCGTCCACATCGCCGGCACCAACGCCAAGGGCTCGACGCTCGCCTTCCTGCGCGCCATGCTCGAGGCGGCGGGATATGACGTTCACCTCTATACCTCGCCCCACCTCGTGCGCTTCAACGAGCGCATCGTTCTGGCCGGCAAAGAGATCGCCGATGAAGCACTGATCGCGCTGCTGATGGAATGCGAGGCGGCCAACGGCGAGGAGCCGATCACTTTTTTCGAGATCATAACTGCGGCGGCCTTCCTCGCCTTCGCGCGTACACCGGCGGATATCCTGCTGCTTGAAACCGGGCTCGGCGGCAGGCTCGATGCGACCAACGTGATCGGCCGGCCCTTGCTGACGGCGATCACGCCAATCGGCCACGACCACGCCCAATTCCTGGGGCATACAATCGGCGGAATTGCAGCCGAGAAAGCGGGAATCCTCAAAGCTGGTGTGAGCGCCTTGCTCAGCAGACAGCCGGCCGAAGCGATGCAGGTGATTGAGCGCTGCGCTGCTGGGATCGGCGCACCGCTGGTCCGCGCCGACAAGGACTGGCGGGTGATGCAGGACAATGACGGTTTCACATATAAGGGTACCGGCGACCCGATCTCACTGCCTGTCCCGGCACTCGCCGGCAACCACCAAATCGAGAATGCCGGGCTTGCGCTGGCCTGCCTTGAGCGATTGGCGTTCTACCGCGTCGACGAGGCTGCGATGCGGAACGGGCTCGCCCACGCGAGGTGGCCCGCCCGTCTGCAGCGCCTGACCGAAGGGCCACTGATCGAAGCCGCGCCACCTGCGTGGGAGATATGGCTCGATGGCGGCCACAACCGGCTTGCGGCCGAAGCGCTGGCGGTTTGGGCACGCTCGGTAAACGGTGGTTCGGTAAATGGAGGTTCTACGAACGGCGGACTGGCGGAGGATTGCCCACTCCACCTCATTACCGGTCTGCTCGAATCGAAGGATCCCGGCAAATTCCTCGCGTCTTTCGCCGGGCTCGCAACGGCGATGCGAGCTGTGGCGCTACAGGGCGAGCACGCCTTCATCGCGCCGGAGCGGCTGGCAGCCGTAGCGACCAGACTGGGCATCGCCGGTGCCCCCGCCGACAGCGTGCCGGCGGCGCTTGCCGATCTCGCAGCAGCCGACGACCGGCCTGCCCGCATCCTCATCTGTGGCTCGCTCTACCTCGCCGGCGAGATCCTGAAGGAGAACGGATAGATCCAATAAGAGGAAAAATATAAACCGGAGACAGAATTAAACCGCAGACAGTATATCTATTATTACTTAAAATAGATATACTGTCTGCGGTTTAATTCGGATTACGATCTTACTGCACCGTTTAGGCAGCGGCGTCGCGTAGGACTGATTCGACCCATTCGATCAGTTTGCTCTTGGGCAGTGTGCCGACTTTCTGGGCGGCGACCTGACCGTCCTTGAACAGGAGCAGGGTCGGGATGCCGCGAACATTGTATTTCTGCGGCGTCGCGGGATTCTCGTCGATGTTGAGCTTGACGACTGTTATTTCACCGCTCTTGTCCTTGGCCAGATCTTCCAACGCCGGAGCGATCTGCTTGCAGGGGCCGCACCACTCGGCCCAGAAATCCACCAAAACCGGCTGATCGGACTTCAGAACGTCGCTTTCGAACGATGAATCGGTGACCTTCGTCGTGCTCATGCTCATCCCCTTGTTACACCCGGCCGGCATGACCCCGGCTTCAATTCTCAGGCAAATCTAGGAAGCGTCTGGAGCGAGGTCAAGGCGCATGGTCGTCGAGGACGGCTCCGTCGAGCGCCATCAGGCTCGGCCCATCGGTCCACAATAGGAGACAACACACCGGCTTGTCTGGATAAATCAGTTTTAGAACGGCACGGTAAGCGGCCATCTGTTTTAGATAAATTTCGGCGACGTCGCCCGGAACACGCGGCGGCGGGCGGTTGGTTTTATAGTCGACGATCTCGATCCCTTCCTCGCTCACTACCAACCGGTCGACCTGGCCCGAGACGACGCTTGCGCCGATAACACCGACAATCGGCACCTCAGCCAGCGAGTTCGGCCCGAAGAGGCGCGCGTGCTCCGGAGCTTCGATCACCGCCAGGGTCTCGGCTTCGATTGCGGCTCTCTCGTCAGCATCGAGTCGGTGCGCCGGAAGGGCGAGATAGCGTCGGCACGCCGCACCGCGTTGGGATTCTGGGAGTTCGGGCAGAGTTTGCAGCAGCCGGTGGATGACAAGGCCGCGCTGGAACCGCCTGCTGGCATCATCGCCGAGCGGTGAGTGCACCGGCGGCTCGGTACTGGGATCGCGCGAGGGCGCAATGGGACGCGGTGGCGCTGGCTCGTCGGCCGGCCGCGTCGAGGCCCATGCGGGCGGCGGATCAGCGTCTAGAGGTATCCCGGTTTCAACAACAACCGTTGCTGCATCATTCCCGGCTTCCAGGCGACGACCCTCGCCTTTCCAATCGGGACCAAAATCGAATTGGACCGGCGCGCTGAGCCCGGCCAACCCGCTAGCGACCGCCGCGTACCAGGCTCCATCGGGCGGGGTGTTCTTGGTTTCCCAGCCGCAGACATAGAGCCGATCCTCGGCCCGGGTCATGGCGACGTAGAGAAGCCGGCGATATTCGCGCATCCGGCGGTGGTTTATTGCCGCGCGCGGCTGTTCGGCGATCCGCCGTTCGAGCGCCCGACGCGGCGCCCACAGCGGCGCATCGAGGTCATCCTTGCCGGGCCACAGAATTAGCGGATTGTCAGTCGGCGGCAGCCCCATTGTGTCGGCCAGAAAGACGATTGGCGCCTGCAGACCCTTGGCGCCGTGCACGGTCATCACCCGCACCTCGTTACGCCCGTCCTGTTGTAGATCGCGTTTGACCGTGATTTCGCCGGCATCGATCCAATGCAGGAAACCCTGTAGCGAGGGCGTGTGCCCGCGCTCGTAGGCGAGTGCCAGATTGAGGAATTCGTCGATCGCATCCTCGGCCTCGGGTCCCAGCCGGGCAAGCAGCCGGCGCCGGCCTCCGCGACCCTCAAGGAGCGCGGCGTAGAGCTCGAAGGGCGGCGTGAAGTCAGCTTCGGCGAGCAGCGTCGCCAGCATTCGGTGCGCCTGCTCGATTGCCTCGTCGCCCTCAGTGTGGTTGGCCAACACGCGCCACAGGCTGGCCTTGCCGCGTCCATGGGCGAGGGCGAAGAGCTGGTCTTCGTCGAGTCCGACGAGGGGGCTCTTTAGGAGTGCTGCGAGGTTGAGATCATCCTGGGGGAGCAGCAAAAAGCGGCCCAGCGCCATCAAATCCATAACCGCGATCTGTTCGCCGAGTACCATGCGATCGACGCCGGCGACGGCCACCCCGCGCTGCTTGAGCTCGCGCACCAGTTCCTCGACGAAGCCCTTGCGCCGGCGCACCAGCACCATCACATCGCCGGCGCGGATCGGGGTGCCCCTCGAGGCGAGGATTTCGCGATTGTCGATCCAGCCTTTGACAGTTTCGGCAATCCGCCCGGCGAGGTGCGCCCGCGGCGAAAAGCTCGAGACCCGTTCAGCCGGCGGCGTCCACGGTGCGGGGTTGTCTTCTGGCCGCGGACGGACCGGCGGCCACAGCTCGACCAGGCCGGGCGCGCCCACTCTTTCTGCTTGGTGCCGGATGGTTTCGTCTTCACTGACGACGCCGTCGCGCGCGCCAGCGTCGGCGAACACCGCGTCGACAGCGCCCAGGATTGCCGAGGTCGAGCGGAACGAAACTTCCAGATCGACCGGCCGCCAGACCTGCCTGGCGTCCTGGACATGTTTAGCAAAGTAATCCCGCATCTCGGCGAAGGCATCGGGGTCGGCCCCCTGGAAGCCAAAGATCGACTGCTTGACATCGCCGACCGCGAAGACCGTGCGCGGCCCGGGGTGGGCGCCTTCGCCGGCGAAGAATTCCCCGGTCAGGGCTTTGATCACCTTCCACTGGTCGGGATTGGTGTCTTGCGCCTCGTCGATCAGGATATGGTCGATCCCGCCATCTAGCTTATAGAGCACCCAGGCAGCCATCGTCCGCTCGGACAGTAACTCGCGGGTCTTGAGGATCAAATCGTCATAATCAAGCAACGCGCCGATGCTCTTGCGGCGTTCGTAGGATTGAAGTATCGCCGCCCCGATTTGAATCAGACCGGCGCTCGAGTTGGCGACAAGGATGCTGTCGAGCCGCGCCCGGACGCGCGCCAGGCGTTCGGCCTCGCGGGCCAGCACCGCGTCCGAGCCCGGCTCCGTGGCCAGCGAATCCTTACCAATCAACTTCGCGCGCAAATCCCCCTTGGCAGTAAAAAAGGCAGACTCATAGCGCTCGAAATTTTCAATTCGCCGGTCTGGCGCGGCCAGCCAGTCGGCGATCAAGGCGCCGTACTTCTGGTCGTTCTTGCCGCCTTCGAGCATCGCTTCGGCGGCCATCTGCAGGGCCTCGCCCTCGAATGCTTCTTCGGCGCAGGCCAACTCCAGAGTTCTGTGCCGGGTCTGCGAGGGGTCGACGCCGAGCATGCGATAGATCCTGCCAAGCAGCGGCTTGATCCCGCCTGCATCGCCGATCAGGCGCTGCAGGCGGCCGCGTTCGGTGGTCAATTCGCGCATTAGCTTGGTGAAAGTCTGCTCAGCGGCCTCTGCGGTCACCGATGCCAGCGCCTCGGCTAGCTCGCCCGGCGGGCCGCTTTCGGCGGGCATGGCGCCGGCGAGAACCTCGTGCTGGGCTTCGTCGATGAGGTCAAGAGCATCGCGTTCGTCGAGCACGGTGAAATGGGGCGCCAGTTGCGCCTCTATCGGAAATCGCTTCAACAACGCCTGACAGAAGGCGTGGATCGTCTGGATCTTGACCCCGCCGGGGGCATCAAGCACCTGAGCAAAAAGTTGCCGCGCCGCCAGCAGGCCGTCCGCGTCCGGTGCCTGCCCGGTCAACCCGGACAAGGTCTCTGCCAGCGCGCTGTCCTCGATCACCGCCCAGCGGCTTAGAGCGCGCGCTAGGCGGCTAGCCATTTCCGCCGCCGCCGCCTTAGTAAAAGTAAGACACAATATGTGCTCGGCTTTGGTGCCGCCGAGCAGGAGGCGCAGAACCCGCTCGGTCAGGACGCGGGTCTTGCCGGTTCCGGCTGAAGCGCCGACCCAGGCCGATGCTTCGGGGTCCGAGGCCTGCCCCTGCGCCTGCAGCGCTAGGCGGCGGATCTTGCCCCGTTCATCGGGCAGTTCGCTCACCGAGATGCTCATCCGTCTTCCTCATCCATCGCCACCGACCATTCGGCGATCCGTTCGAGATGTGCGTAGTCAGTGTAGCGGCGCGAGACGCTGAGCCTCGGCCGCGCCATATAAGGTGTCGCCTCGTCGTCGAAGCACGCGATCACCGCGCCCAACCCGGCCAGTGCTTCGCTGGCGAGGGCATCGGGATCTTTGAGCGGCACGACCTTACCCGCCGGATCGCCGCCGGTAAGGTGCCAGAAGGCTAGCTCACCCACTGCGCCGGCCGGGATGCCTTCGAAACCGCCACCAGCCGCGATCGCCGCCTCGAGTGGCAGTTGCGGGGCGAAGCCGCCGGCGATTTCTTTCTTGGTCGGCAAGGTGCCGGTTTTGTAGTCGAGAATCGCCAGGCGCTCGTCGTGCAACACATCGATGCGGTCGGCGGTGGCAGTCAGCAGGAACTCGCCGCCCGGAGCGTTCAGCGCACATCTGCCAGTGATCTCTACATGGCTGAGTGTGATCTCGTGTCGGCGCGTCCTTTCGAGCTGCAGGAACCACGCTGCGATGCGCTCGAAACGCGGCCACCAGAAGGCCCAGACGCCAGGTAGCGTAAGGGAAGCGCCGAACGCCTGCCGGCCGAACTCAAGAAGCTTCTCGGTTGCGTCGCTGGGCAGGTCGGCGCCGCCATGGGCCTGCATGAATTCCTCCAATGCCTTGTGGATGAAGAGCCCGCGATCTGCCGCCCCAGGATCCGCATCGATCGGATCGAGTGCCCGAAGCCCGAGGATTTTTTTGGCATAGAGCGCGTAGGGATCGCGCATCAGAGCCTCGACCTGCGTCACCGATAGCTGCCTTGGCCGTGCCGCCAGAGGCGGGCGCGGGGCAGGTGCGCCGATGGAGTTGATCGTGTCAGGTTTAGGCACGTGCAAATCGCGGTGCCAGCCGAGCATCAGCGAGCGTCCCATGAGGAAATCGGTGGGCGCTGCCTCCGTCGTCGGCTCGTCGGGGTCGGTGCCGGCGAGGGCGTGCAGTACGGCATCGAGGCGCAGGAGCCAACGCGAAGGCACGCTTGGCGCGCCTTCGACGCGCAGGGAGCGGGTCAGCACGATTTCAGGCGCGCTCATATATTGGGTAAAATCATGGGCGCTCAAACCGATCCTGCGTTCGGGCAGGGGCAGCCCGAAATCGGCGCGCATGGGCCGGCTCATCCACGGATCGGTTAGCGCTTCTGTCGGACAAGTGCCTTCGTTCAGGCTGCCCAAAATCCTCACATCGGCGAGCTGTAGCCGGGCTTCGAGGAGCCCCCAGATGTTGAGCCTCTGGTGGCGACCGTGGCGCG